>JAFBAP010000135.1 GCA_019247695.1 Verrucomicrobiota bacterium
GCCGCAAGGTGGCCGGCCGGCCCCTGCCGGAGCAAGCCTAAAGCGAAAAATCCCAGGGAGTTTGAGGGACGGCCGTCCCTCAAGCCCTACCCCAAAAACACCCAAGAAAACCTAAAATCGCGTGTCCGTTGTACTGGGGGAAGTACAGCTGTCGAGTTGGGCTTGCAGCGCGGGCGCATCGAGCCGATCGCTTTTCTGGTCTTTGGTGCGGGCGGGGGCCAAGGCCCGAGGGACCGCCACGAAGTTGATGACCCCGCGCCGCACTAACTCGCGGTGGAACCAGTAGCCGCAAGCGCCCGCTTCGTAGCAGCTGTAGACTTGGATGCCGGCCTTCACCCAGGCTTCGGCTTGGGCCAACAACTTTTGGGGCTCCCAGCGCTGGGGCGGTTTGGGCGTGGAGTCGTCCAGTTGGCGGCATTCCATGACTTGCCGGGCGTGCAGGTCCAAGCCCAGTTTGATCATTTTGGGCTTGGTTTGCGCCGCACCGGCCGTAGGTTGGCAATTGAGATTATCTTCCATAACGCCGACAGTGTAGCAGCGGGTGCTGCTGCCTGTCGGCTCATGTCATCTTCAGTCCCTGTGAGGCGCATTTATTGAGGTTTAACAAATAGGATGATTGAAAAATCAGGAGGGAAAATGGGCATAATCGTATCGGTTAAGTCTCAATAAGACGGATCGCGTCCCGTCGGGACGCCTGAAACGCTGCCCCGTGGCGTGCCGACTCCCAAGCGGCCGGCCAAACACGGCGCGACCCTCGGCGCCAAAAAACGCGAATGTCCCCCCAACCTTTGACGCCCGCTCGGTTTGGCGCACGTTTTCGGGCGTCCCGACGGGACGCAACCGCTGGCGAACGCCCGCACAGCACAGGGACTGAAATCCCTGCCTAACATTAGCCGTCCCTGCGGGACGAAGGCCACGCCCGGCCCGCCGTCCTTAACTAAATGGCAGTGAGGTAAAGCCCGGGCTATGTTCTACCGGCCCGTTGGGCCTAAGACCGAATTCAACCAGGTACGGCGGCGCGGCGCGTCGTGGTTAAACATCGCCGCGTCCTTTCAGCGCATCCTCGAGCGCCGGGGTTCGGAGGGATCGCATCCCAAAAGCAGCGCCGAAATCATCATCCGGTTAGAGCACAGGGCGGAAGGTTGGAATCGGCACCCCGTCTGGTTGCGTTCCGGGGGCTAGTGGTCTGGTTGATCCGGGCATGCCCACGTGAACTTTACCGGCACCGGTCGGGTCAGCAAGTCGCTGTAAAGAGTGAAGAAACGCGCGTTGTCGATCTGGAACACCACCGTCGATGGCGTCTCGACCCGAATCGAAGGGTACGGGTTCGAACTCCAGACTATAGACTTTCCATAGTTCTGATCAAAATTCGTGTTTATATCGACGTAAAGCGTAGCGGTTTTAATGTCCAGACTGGGATCGTAAAGGGACGCCAGCGCGATCGTGTCGTAGATATAGTCGCCGGGATGAACCGCTTGCTGGTATAACTCGGTGATCACCGTCGGCGGGTTGTGGCCCACAATCCGCTCGTATACATCCTGCGGCAACTGGACGGTATTCGTCACGTCCAGGGGAACGATTCTTTTCGGGACATCAGCTCGCAACACGACCTGCGCGGCTTCAGGATCAAACCACCAGTTAAATTCGCCCGCGTCGTTGTAAGCATTCCCGGGAGCATAGATTTGCCCCCCCATGATCACGATCTGTTTGATCAAAGGAATGATCGTCGGGTCTTCCCGCATGGCCAGCGCCACATTGGTTAACGGCCCGATGGCCAACAGGTTAACTTCATGAGGGTAACGATGAAACGTCTCAATCAGGAATCGCACGGCATCCTGGCGGGCAGGCCTGGTGTGCGTGGCGAACCCATCCTGCGGCGGCACCAGATTATTCGGACTCGGCTGGGGCGCCGCGTACGCCCCGACGTAGTCGGTGCGGTTTCCGAAGAGAATCTGCTCCAGGAGGTACGATTGATAATCGTGCAGCAGGGGGTATTGCGCGCCGACGTAGACCCGGACCTTGCGTTCGATGCCCAACCGCTCAACGGCTTTCAGGCAATCGGCCACCTCCTGGTCGCGCCACTGGTTGCCGGATACGATGGTAAAACCGAGCAGGTCAATCGATCCCTGGGCATACAGCTGTGCGGCCATGACCGCTACCTGGCCATCATCGCCGATGGTGTTGAAGTCGGTATCGATGATTACTTTCGGGGGGGTTGCCAGGCAGGTCGCTGCGCCGAGCAGCGACACGAGGCCGGCAAAAATGGTCTGAAGCACTCTCATAAATGTCTTTTACAGGGGGGTTGCCTGGCACGTAGGAAAACCGGCCCGGCATGCGTGAAGGAACACGCCCACCGGACAGGGGTCTGGGGGGTGCCCAAGCGTTTTGCGCTTAGGCCACATCAAACCCTAATTACATAGGGTAACCACGCCAAACAAGCGATTTTCGTGAGATGCCGACGTTTTCACCGGCCGGCGGACCTGGCTCGCAGACCCAACGAATTCCGGCACATGACTTGGTCGAGGAACAAAGAGATTGACAATGCGGCAGAAAGCCAAAGACTAGCTGTTGTTTGTACGTTTGTGCGGCAAAGTCGTGTTACCCCCTCCTGAACTCTCTCCAATCCCCAATTTATGAGCGTTTCTTTTTCCCGACTAACTTGGGTCTCCGCCTGCGTCGGTGCAGCCCTGGTTCTGTTTCCTCAGTTCGCCGGTGCCCAGGCCAAAAAACCCAGAGTGGCCCTGGTGATGAAATCGCTGGCCAATGAATTCTTCCAGACCATGCAGACCGGCGCCCAAAAATACCAGAAGGAGCATACCGGCGAATTTGATCTGTTGTCGAACGGGATCAAAAACGAAACGGATGTGGGCCAGCAAATTAACCTGGTTGAGCAAATGATCGCGCAGCGAGTCGATGCCCTCGTGATCGCACCGGCGGATTCCAAGGCCCTGATTCCCGTCTGCAAGAAAGCCCAACAGGGTGGAATGGTGGTGGTCAATATCGACAATAAATTCGACGCTGGCGCGCTCGCGCAAGAAAAAGTAAAATTTCCATTCGTCGGACCCAACAATCGGACCGGGGCGGAAAAGGTAGGCGACTACCTCGGTCAACACCTTAAGCCCGGCGACAAAGTTGCGATCATCGAAGGCATTCCCGGGGCGTTCAACGCCATCCAGCGCAAGGCCGGCTTTGAGGACGCCGCTAAGAAATCCCGCCTTGACGTCGTGACGTCGCAATCCGGTCAGTGGGAAACCGCACCGGCAAACAGCGTGGCGTCCGGGATAATCACCCAGTTCCCTGACTTGGCGGCGTTCATGTGCTCGAACGACAATATGGCACTCGGCGTCATCGCGGCCTTAAGGGCTGCCGGCAAGGAGGGTAAAGTCCAGGTAGTTGGTTTTGATGACATCTCGGCGGTGCGGACTTTGGTAAAAGAAGGCAAGGTTTTAGCGACTGCGGATCAACATGCCGACCAGCTCGCCGTATTCGGCATCCAATACGCGGTTGAGGCGGTCAAGACGGGAAAAATCCCCACTGAGGATCGGGAAACGCCCGTTGACTTGATCACGGCCGAGACGCTGAAGTAGTTTTTCGTGCCGTGCAGGCGTCGGGCCCGCCCAACGGCGAGACCCGGCGTTGGGCCGGCGGTATGGTATCCTGCCTCATATGGCTCCCCTCCTGCAAACTGAGGGCTTGTCTAAATCGTACGCCGGTCCGGTTTTGTCGGAAGTCAGCTTCGACCTGGAGGCGGGCGAAGTACACGCGTTGGTCGGCGAGAACGGCGCGGGCAAAAGCACATTCTGCGGCATCGTGGCGGGTTTGCGGACCCCGGATGCGGGGCAGATGCGGCTTCAGGGCCAGCCTTACGCGCCCGCCAACAAGCGGGCCGCCGAAATCCATGGCGTCCGGATCGTGCTGCAGGAGCTTAACCTCATTGAGACCCTCTCCGTCGGCGAAAACCTTTTTTTCGATCAGTTGCCGCACACCCTGGGCGGCTGGATCGATCAACCGCGCTTGCGCAAGGCGGCGCGCGAAGCGCTCGCTCAGGTCGGGCTGCTGGAGCTTGACCCGGATGCCCCGGTCAGCGGCCTCGGCATCGGTCAGAAACAGCTCGTGGAGATCGCGGCCGGTTTGGCCCGACACTGCCGGCTTTTAATCCTCGACGAACCAACCGCAGCCCTGACCCCCACGGATGCCGAGCGCCTCTTTTTGCAAATCCAGAAGCTGAAGGACGCCGGGGTCGGGATCATTTACATTTCTCATCACTTGGAAGAGGTGCTCAGGTTGGCAGACCGTATTTCAGTCTTACGCGACGGCCGGCGAGTGGCCACCCGCCGGCGCGGGGACCTTACGGTCGATGAAATGATCCGCCTGATGGTGGGCCGGGCATTGGACGACACGGCCGCGCGCGCTGAAAAGCGGTCGGCCGGCCCGATCCTGTTGGAGGTACAAAACCTTTCCGCGCCCCCGCGGGTAAGAGAGGTCAGCTTTGCCCTGCACCGAGGCGAAATCCTGGGGTTCGCCGGCTTGATGGGTGCCGGCCGCACCGAGACCGTGCGGGCGCTCTTCGGGGCGGATCCGAGGCAGACCGGGAGAATCCTCCTTAACGGCCGGGACATTACGGCCGAACTGGAGACCCCGGCGGACGCGGTCCGGCTCGGCATCGGCTTTCTGACGGAAGACCGGAAGTCGCAAGGCTTGCTCCTGGATAAACCGGTGCGATTGAACGTCACCCTGGCGCAGCTGAAAGGCGACCTCTGCGGGTTGGCGGGCACCTTGCGTCGTCGGCGGGAGGTTGCGGCCGCCCGGACCTGGGTGGATCGTCTCGCCATTCGTTGCGCGTCGATCGAACAGGTTGCAGGCAGCCTCAGCGGAGGAAACCAACAAAAGGCGGTGCTGGCACGGTGGCTCTACCGGAACTGTCAGGTGCTGATTTGCGATGAACCAACGCGTGGGATCGATGTCGGCGCTAAATCGGAAATTTACCGGTTGCTCGACCAATTGGCCCGGGAAGGTAAAGGCGTGCTGGTCGTCTCCTCTGACCTGAAGGAGTTACTCGCGTTGTGCGACCGCATCGCGGTGATCTCAGCGGGTCGTCTGGTTAAAACCTTTGACCGCGGCAGTTGGACGGAAGATCAGATCATGTCCGCCGCTTTCAGTGAAATGAAGATCTGATCTCATAGCCCCTAACCAAGAAACAGACACCGATCCGCCGGAAGTCCCCCTCTCCGCCAAAGCGTGAATGTCCCGCCGGGAATGCCTCGAAGGTTTATGCTCAAAGATGCTGTTCACCCCGATTCACCGGCTGCGGCCGGCGCGGCCAAAGCCGGCCGCAGGAAAAGCCAGGCTCGCGAAATTCTGGAAAGCTGTTTGGGCCTGCTGGTTGTCCTGGTTGTCCTCGTGGCATTTTTCGGCTTCTCGACCGCCCACTTCTTTTCGCTTACCACGTTTGCCTCGATCGCGAACCAAATTCCCACGGCCGTCCTGATCGCCGTGGGCATGACCTACGTGCTGATCATTGCCGGGATCGACCTCTCGGTAGGTTCGGTCCTGGCGGTCAGCGGCGGCGTACTGGGGGCTGCCATCATGCGATGGCATTGGCCCCTCTGGGCCGCTGCGCTCGCCTGCACCGGGATGGGCGGCCTTTGCGGGTTGGTCAATGGTGCCCTGACCGTACGATTCCGGCTACCGTCGTTCATTGTCACCTTGGGAATGCTGGAGGCGGCCCGCGGGGCTGCTTACCTGGTCACCAACTCCCAAACGCAATACATCGGGTCGGACATCGCCAAGGTTAATGACGTGACCCTCCTGGGGTTATCCCTGCCCTTTTTCTTGGCCGTCATCATCGTCGTCGCGGGACAGTTGGTGCTTACGGGAACGATTTTCGGCCGTTACCTGATCGGGATAGGCACCAACGAGGAAGCCGTCCGCTTATCCGGGATTGCCGCCGGCCCGGTCAAAGTCATGGTGTTTACCCTCAGCGGCATGCTGGCGGGCCTGGCGGCGATCACCTACTGCGCACGGCTCGCCTCCGTCGACCCGAACGCCGGAGAAGGCTTTGAGCTCTCGGCCATTGCCGCCGTCGTTATCGGGGGAACCAGCTTGATGGGAGGACGTGGCTCGGTCGTGAACTCGTTTTTTGGGGTCCTGGTGATCTCGGTCCTCGAGAACGGCCTGGCCCAACTCGGTGCGCAGGAACCTATCAAGCGGTTGGTGACCGGCGCAGTCATCATCGCAGCCGTGGTAGTTGATTTTTACCGCACGCGTAAGGCGGCACGCCGCGCGTGATCGTTCCAGGGGCGACGGACAACTCCATCCCTCGCGCGGCGCTCGCAAGGGGAGAAAAGCATCTCGCGCCACGACCGCCACGGGGACGGATAACAACGGCGCCAAGCTGCTTACACCCATTCTCAGGAGGGTTGAGTTCCCTTTGCCCCGGAGGGATCGCCGGGCCAAAAACCACTCAACAAACTTTAAAACCGGTTTAGGCCCAATGGGCCGGCTTTAAACCTATCAGATCGTATAATCGGTCCAGGTCCAAGGGGTCGGGAGACAGTTTGATGGCCTGAAGGACCAGAGGAACTTAGCCCAGGGTTTACCCTGGGAAGGTATTTCCCCCTAGGGCTCAGCCCTGAAGGGGCGGCAGAAAGCGTGAGCAACGCCCTCTGCCGCCCCTTCAGGGCTCGATCGTGATTTTACGGTTACCCAGGGTAAACCCTGGGCTAAGGTCTCCCGGCCCGTTGGGCCTAAAGGCGATTTAGCCAGCTACGGAGCATCCTCCGGCGCCGACATCCCCCTGAGCGGGCATTCTACCAAGATAACTCTCTGAATGGTAAAGGTCCACCACCGGAGCGCGCTCGACCCGGTAAGTGGCGCGCTCGTGCGGCTATTTCACCACGGGTAAAGGTGCCATTTTGTCCGAGTCTGAATACCACCACTGCGAACGTCTGACGGCTCATGGCGCGATTGGATGATCGATGTTTATGCCGTCCTACATTCTTTGTTGCTTCTTCACGCTCGTTGCCTTAACTCCGAAGATCTGGCGAGCTGACGCGGAATATGAAGCGCAAAGAACGTTATATCGCACGTCTGGACGAGGTGAGGATCACCCGGGAAGGCGAGTACGCTTTCATCGAGTATCAGGAAGAGGGCGTTCCTTCAACCCGGCTTCAGATCGGCCCTGAAATCACCGGGATGAGCGACGCGGAGATCATCGATTTGTACAATGACTGTTTGCGGGCGCAGGCCAGGCGAGCGGCTGAATCCAAGCACGTTGCGGTCGAAGTGCCCTTGGGCTCTGCCCAAATTGAGTATAACGCCCAATGCGATCAATGGGTCCCCAGGGGTAGTGTGTTGCGCTGCTTGATCGACGACGATGAGCACCACCAGGCAGTCATTGAGATCGATGAGCAGGAATTGCCGTTGGAGCAATTTGGGAGGCTGCTCACCACTTATGCAGGCTGGGGTATGCGAATCGAATTTGTCCCCGAAGATGAGGTGCACCGCCGGCCCGTCCTTGAGGTGCGGGAACCCGAAGCGGAACCCTAAAGGGAGTTAGCTGACGAAAAGTTAAGTGTGGCATCCCGTCGGATCGGACCCTTGACGACCGCGAAGAACAGCGCCTTGTCGCTACCCTGGTTGACGAGAGCCAAATGACGTTACACACGCGCAACTTCACGAGGTGCACCGGCGGATTGCCAAGTCGACTCAGGACGGGCGGCGCTCATCCCGGGTGACGAAGCATTGGCGCGAGCCGAAAAACTATTTACCATGGCACAGCCGCAGGTTCTTATCGTGGGTGCAGGACCGACCGGGCTGGTCCTTGCGTTTTGGCTGACAAAAGTCGGTGTTCCCGTACGGATCATCGACAAATTGGGTGCACCCGGGACCACCTCAAGAGCTGTGGTGTTCCACGTTCGCAGCCTGGAATTCTATCGCCAACTGGGCATCGACCAATTCGCGGTTCGGCAGGGCGTGGAGGCTAAGGTCGGCAACCTGTGGCTTCGTGGAAGCCGCGTCGGGCAAATCCGGTTCGGCGACTTGGGCGTGACCCTCAGCCGGTATTCATTTCCGTTGATCTTTCCCCAGGATCTTCATGAGAAGATGCTCATCGAGCAACTCAGCCGGCTCAATGTTCATGTCGAACGCGAGACGGAACTGGTGGATTTCACCCTTACGGAGGACGGCGTCAGCGCCACGCTCCAAAAAGCTTCTGGCGCGCACGAGGCATTCCACGTGCCTTATCTTGCCGGTTGCGACGGGGCGCGCTCGACGGTGAGGGAAAGGCTTCAGATCAAATTTCCCGGCGGAACCTATTCCGATACCTACTACGTCGCGGACATTGAGGCGACGGGGCCGATCATGAACGGCCAGGTGAATATTGCCCTCGACGAGGCCGACTTTCTCGCCGTGTTTCCAATGAAGGGCGAAGGACGAGCTCGATTGGTGGGAGCGGTCAGACAGGAACTTCCGACAGGTCGAAGTCTGGCCTGGAATGACGTTAGTCAGCGGATCATCCACCACCTTAAAATGAAGGTGAAGGAAGTGAAATGGTTTTCGAGCTATCGCGTGCATCATCGAGTTGCTTCAACCTTCACGAATGGTCGCGCGTTCTTGCTGGGCGATGCCGCTCACATCCACAGCCCGGTCGGCGGACAAGGAATGAATACAGGCATCGGTGACGCGGTGAACCTCGCTTGGAAGCTCGCGGCCGTCTTGAAGGCCAGATCCCCCGCCAGTCTACTGGAGACGTACGAACCGGAGCGCATCGCCTTCGCACGGCAGTTGGTGGCAACGACTGACCGCGTTTTCGCCTTCGTTAGCGCACGCGGGCCGTTCGCCACCTGGACGCGCCTTCATATTGTGCCACGCCTGATTCCTTTCCTCTTCCGGTTTGCGGCGGTGCGAAGAAACATGTACCGAATCGTCTCGCAAGTCGCGATCCAATACCCGCAGAGCCCGCTCAGCCACGGACCCGCAGGAACCCGAAAGGGTGGACAACGTCTGCCCTGGCTTCAAGTTGATCACCCCTCGTCGTCCTCAGACGATAATTTCGCCTGTTTCTCCGCCCTGAACTGGCAGATCCATTTTTATGGAGAAGGCAGTTCTGACTTGAAGACGCTGTGTGATGCTCGCGGCATCCAGCTTCATCACTTCCCTTGGACTCCCGCGGCCCATAAGGCTGGTCTGATCAGGAATGCGGCCTACATTCTGCGCCCTGACGAATATATCGGCATCGTCGTCCCGGATGCTGATCCCAAAAAGATTATTTTATATCTGGAGACGTGGCTTTTGAACAAAGACCTGCCTGAAGGAGAGGATTGAAAAACGCCGCGATGACCCGCTTGAGTTGTGGGGAATGAGTGCACACACGGGCGTGGGAATCCCGACGGAGTTGGCCAAAACGCGTAAACCTTGCCCTGGAGGCCGGCCAGGAATCCCCAAAGGTTTCGGTACGGCACTACACTTTCGGGCCGATCTCAGCCCCGAAGGGGCGGCAGAACATAGCCCAGGGTTTACCCCACTGCCATTTAGTTAAGGACGGCAGGCCGGGTATTGCTTTCGTCCCGAAGGGACGGCTGAGGTTAGCCAGGGACTTTGAGTCCCTGGACGGGGCATTTAAGAGGGACCGCGTCCCGTCGGGACGCCTGAACCGCCGGCCCGGAGGGTGTCGGCTCCCAAGCGGCCAGCCAAACCCGGCGCGAACCTCGGCGACGAACACCCGAACGGCGCCCCACCTTCGACGCCCGCCTGTGGCCCGGCGCACGCCTTCAGGCGTCCCGCGGGGACGCAACCCCGGGGAAACGCCTGCACAGGCACGGGCACGGGCACTAAAGTACCTGCCTAACCTCAGCCGTCCCTGCGGGACGAAGGCCGCGTCCGGCCTGCCGTCCTTAACTAAATGGCAGTGGGGTTTACCCTGGGTAGGGTCTACCCTGGGTAACCGTCAAAATCACGATGAGCCCTGAAAGGGCGGCAGAAGGCATCGCTCGCCGGTTCTGCCTCGCCTTCAGCAAATCCAACCCGGCGGGGCGGGCGTTTGTTAGGGAGGGCGTGCAGGCGTGACGCCTTAGGAGGGCTCGATCGGAGGGAGGGTCCGTTTCCTAGGGTAAACCCTGGGCTAAGTTCTTCCGGCCCTTCGGGCCTAAAACCGAAGTAGCGCGGACACGCTGGGCTAAGGTCTCCTGCATCTTCGGGGCTCAAACCCGGTCGCAATACCATCAAGATAACTGTCTGAATCGTATAAGAGCCTTTCCGGATACTTGATTTTGGAGAACCTTTGGCTGGGACGGTCCAAAGCCTCCCGGCGCCGCGGCTCGAACCGCTCGCCGAGGCGCCGGGTTGTTCGGATAGCCTCCTGGCTTAAGAGCGTCCGTTCACCGACTCTTGAACCTGCGGCTCCGCCCGAAATGACGGATCGTTGATGTCGTACTTAAACGCGTTTGCCGCGCGCTTCTTCATGTAGTCGTCGAGAATCCAGGGAATCATCTTGCCCTTGTCGAGCGTGTCTTTCTCGAACGGAGTGAAGTACGGGTATACCCCTTTCTTATAGGGCTTTTTGTCGAAGTAGGCTGAGATCTGTTGAAAGCAAATATCTCCCTCGAGAGTCGGACACTGGTTGACGTCCATCGTCGTTTTGCCTTTTGCAACCCAGTCCCAGGACTTTTCTTTGCCGTTGCTCGACCCGAGCCAGTATTTGCTCGAGTCGAGCCCTGCTTCTTCCATGGCCTGCAACGCGCCGGTCATCATCTCGTCGTTCTGCACGTAGGCTCCGTCAAACCCATCCGGGCCTAGGCTCGTGATGGCGTCTTCCATCACTTTTTTTGCCGGATCGGCGAACCAGTTGCCGGATCCCCAAAAGACGACTTGCAGATCTTTGCCGCCGGCACCTCTTACACCGACACTATCAAGGAGGTTGCCGATGTCTTTGCCGGCCTTCTTGTACCCTTGCAGAAAACCTTGCGTCTGGCCGGCGGCACTGCCTTGACCAAGTTTTCCTTCAATCATGACCAGCCTTTTAACGCCGTGTTTTACCGCCGACTGGCCGGCGAGTTCGCCGTCTGCGACGAAGTCGTAGCAGGTAAAGCCGGCAAGCCCCGGTTCAAACGGCGGTTTATGAGATTGGTGAAATTCCGGGATCCCCGCAGCATTCGCCTTTCTCAGACATTCGGAAGATACTTGAGGCGAATTCTGAATGACAACGATTGCGTCGACCTTCTGAGTTACGAAGTTTTCTACGGCGGCTACCTGTTCCGGAGCAGTTCCTTGCCCAACGACATCAATGACCTGCCAACCGGCCTGGGTAGCGAGCGTTTTGAATACCTGGAACGACGCTTTGTAATAATCATCGGCGGCATCCATGTAATAACCGATGACTTTGCCTTTGCCCGCATCCGCCGCGTGGGCGGTGGTGGCCGCGAAATTCATGGCTCCCAGCACCGCGAAGCCAGCTGTCAATACCAGGCGCAAACGTTTCGTTACGTTGCTCCCGCTCTGATCGTTTTTATGCATTTCTCGTGATTTGATTGTAGTGACTGATTTACTATTTGGTTGTTTCCATCGTTATCCCTTTTTCCCCGCGCGGAGCCTTCGCTGCGCCCAAACGCAGCCCTCTCCTCCTTGACATAGCCCCGGAAATGCTTGCTGAGACGTCACCAGCGGAAACCGCGATGATGATCACCAACCCCTTGGCGACGAACTGCACCTCGGATGGCAGCCGCAACATGTTCATGGCGTTGCCGATCGACCCGAGAAAGAAAATGCCGATCAGCGTCCCTACGATGTTCCCCCTGCCGCCTTTGAGCGCGGTGCCGCCGATGACGACCATGGCGATGCTGTCGATTTCCAACCCTTGCCCGAGGGTGATGATGCCGGTATTGACCCGTGCGAGAAGCAAAACACCTCCGATGCCGACCAGAACCCCCATGATGACGTATACCGAGAGCCTCATGTTCCGGACGTTGATGCCCGCGAGGTAGGCTGCGTTCGGGTTGGTGCCGACGGCGTAGATTCTGCGGCCGTATTTGGTGTAGTTCAAAAGCAAGCCGGCCAGGAACACGATCGCGAAAAATATCAGGACGTAAGGCGGGATGACCAGGTTGAGATGGCTGATCGGGTCCTTCGCACCTCTAATGAGGTTTGTCTTCAGGAAATCGAGTTCCCCGTTCATGATTACTTCGCGCGAGTTGCATAGGAGCAGCGCAATTCCCTGAAACGTGATCATCCCGCCAAGGGTGATGATAAAGGGCTCAACTTTGGTGCGGGAAATGATATAACCCATCACAGCCTCCAGCATGACGGCCGACCCGATCCCGAGAAGGACTGAAGGGCCGACGCCGTAGTGCCATTTGGAGATCGCGGTTGCAGTCACGATCGCCACGAGCGAGGCAAGCATTCCAACCGAAAGATCGATGCCGCCGGAGATCATCACGATCGTCATGCCGACGGACACCATTCCGGGAACGGCGACCTGCTGGACGATATTCAAAAGGTTCACCGGGGTGATGAAGGTTGGGAACTTCTGGCCACCCCACATGATCAACTGCAGAATGACGATAACGATCACAAACCCGACAAAGATCGAGAGGACGGTCAAGTTCTCGTGCCTCTTGAAAATAGAATCGGTCTGAAGCCGTCTCTGTTGCGGTTGGCCCTGCCGATGCAACGCTGGGGGCTCGTCGTTACTCATATCATATTGTTTTGTCGCCGATCGAGTGGGTGAGAATGTTTTCCTCGGTAATCTGTTCGGTCGTGATTTCGGCTGCCATCTGCCCGTTCTTCATGACGATTACCCGGTCGCTCATGGAGATGATTTCCGACATATCGGACGAGACCATAATGATAGCTTTTCCATCTTTGAGGAGGTCGACCATTATCCGGTATATCTCTTGTTTCGAACCGACATCGATGCCGACGGTCGGCTCATCAAATATGAATATTTCACCGTTCGTGTTGAACCATTTTCCGAGCACCACTTTCTGCTGGTTGCCGCCGGACAGGTTTACGACACGCGTTTGGGAACTCCTCGCCTTGATATTGAGTTGCTCGACGAATCGGTCGCCCGTCCGCGCGTCGTCGGTGCGCCTGGCAACAAACGCCCGGGTATTCACCAGGTTTGCGACCGTTACATTCTGCGCGATGGTTTGTGGCAGGAAAAGCCCGGTATTTTGCCGGTCTTCGGTGATGAAGCACATCTGGTTTCTGATGGCCGACCGCGGAGTGGCATGTTTGATTGCTTTGCCGCGGATCAGGATTTCCCCGGAATCGAGATGAGCGCTTCCAAACAGAACGTTCATGAGTTCGGAACGGCCTGATCCCACCATTCCGGCGATCCCGAGGATTTCTCCTTTTCGAAGGACGAACGAAATACTTCTTACGCCGTTCCCGGAAACGTTTCGGGCTTCGAAAACGACTTCCCCGATCGGTACCCGTTCTCGCCGATAGAATGTGGATGGGTCGCGGCCAACCATGTCTTTGATCAGCGTATTCTTCGTCAGTCCGCCTATGTCGTAGGCGCTCACTTTGCGTCCGTCGCGCAACACGGTGACCCGGTCTGCGATTTTGAACACTTCCTCCAGATGATGCGAAATGTAGATGATCCCGAGCCCGGTTTTCTTGATCGTCTGGATAATATCTAAAAGATTATCAATCTCGACCGACGAGAAGGACGCTGTCGGTTCGTCCAGGATGATCACGCGCCGTTTGAACACCAGGCCTTTGGCGATCTCGGCCGTTTTTTGTTCGCCGCTGCTGAGTTCGCCCAGTTTCGCGTCCGGGCTTAAGTCGCTTTTCAGGTATTTGAGAACTGCAGCGGTTTGACGGCGCATCTCCTTTTTCTGCATGATGCCCCGGTGCACGATCTCCGACCCGGTAAAGATGTTCTCAACGATGCTCAATGTATCGAAGACAACGTGCTCCTGATAGATGGTCTGGATCCCCAACTTCAGGGCGACATGAGGGCTCAAGGTCACGCTGCGCCCTTCGAAGAGAATTTGCCCTCCCTCATCAGGTTGATAGGCGCCGGATAGAATCTTGATCAGTGTGGATTTGCCTGCTCCGTTCTCCCCGCAGATGCAATGGACCTCGCCTTCTTTGAGATCGAACGAAATGTTCTGTAAGGCCCGGACCCCTGGAAACGTTTTAGAGATGTTGCGCAGTTGCAGGATCTCGCTCATCGTAAACTGACTAACCCCAGGCTTCTTACTCCAAACACTCCGGGGCTATGCCGCATTCCAGGTCTCCCGGATGAATTTGTAGCCGTCCACGACAACCTCGTCCGGTGACTTGAAAAAATCGCGCCAAACACGAGTGGGCTCAACCAGATCCGGAAGTGCGCGCCCGAAAGCTTCGATCGTCAGCCAGCCGTTGTAGCCGCTCGCCTTGATTGCCTTGAATATGTTCGGAAAATCGATGTGACCGCGTCCCGGTACCCCGCGATCGTTGTTCGAGATATGAACGTGGGCGATCGCATCTGCGTTTTGACGGAAGGCGCTCGGCTGGTCCGCCTCTTCAACGTTGGCATGAAACGTGTCGTATAGAGCCTTGAAATTCGGGTGATCGACTCGGCGCACGTAAGCAGCTGTCGCCGCCATCGTATTCAGGAAATAACATTCATAACGGTTCAAAAACTCGATCGCCAGCACCACCCCCTCCTGCTGCGCTTCGTCTGCCACAGCCCGATGCACATCGATCGCGAACTTAAATTCTTCTTCCGTCGGTCCGGTTCCGGAGAAAACGCCAAGCGGCTGGTGAAATGGTCCGCACAGGATATCAGCCCCGAGAATCGCCGACTGGCGGACGATCCTGTTTAACCGTTCGACCGCCGCTTTCCGGATTGCCGGATCAGGGCTGATTGCGCTGGCGTCCGGGGTGGCGACGGTGAGGGTCGAACAGGTTAGCTGCAGTTCGTCGAGTTTGCGGCGTAGTTTTTTATAGTGGCCGTCATCTCCGCTAAAAATTGGGATCTCCACGCCGTCAAACCCCGTTGCTTTAGCTTTTTCGAGTCGAGGATAATGCTCCTCGGTGACATGAGTCGCCCAGAGAAGCATGTTCATGCCGATCTTCATTGTCGAGAGCTGGCTGTTCTGATATTGGGGGGTGAGACTGTCTGTTCAGCTTCGATCCGCTCAGGCGGCGAAGGCTTTTGGGTCGACAACAGTACCTTAATTTACACAGATTGAAAACAATTTAGAGAGGGGTTCGCCTGACGAAAGGCGCCCGGAGACGGAGTGCACGTTGGCGCAGGTCACGCCGTCCCCGATGCCGGGCACGCGGAGCAGGTAAAGGTTTTTCGAGGCCCGCTTCCAGCCCGGCGCGGCACGTTTGAACGCCTCTTTCGCTCCGCCCCGGCGGCATAGCCGGCCCAGGCCGCAGCCAGGCGCGAGCCGGTTAATCCGCCGCAGGATTTTGACGCAGCGCAGGCGGGTCCAGGACGGTCGCAATCTCACCACCCGCGAGGGCTGGACGGCGTAGAAAATACCCTATGGATTGCCGGAGGATAGCCGGAGATCAGGAGTTTTCGGAACGACCCCTCGGTAACGACGGCCCGATCGGCCGGTATCGCGCCACGAGGCTTGCGCAGCGCTCCGGTTCGCCCAAAAGTTGAACTCCTCTCGAACGTGTTCCAAGCGCTCGTAGGCAGCCCGGAGATGCCGGCCCAGCGCCGGAGCCGGACGCCTGCGATTACGGCGCCTCGCGCGACTCAGAACCTTCCTGATCGCCTTCCTCTCGCGCGCCCGATCGGACCTATCTCTTCACGGTTCTAAACGGGGTTAGCCTCGACTTGATCAAATTGCTCCGCCTCGGTAGACCCGTGTAAGGCCGTGGTCGACGACTCCCCGCCGGAGATCACAAGACTCACCTCATCGAAATAGCCGGTACCGACTTCGCGCTGATGCCGGGTCGCCGTGTACCCGTAGGCTTCGGCCGTGAACTCGGCTTCCTGCAATTCGGCATAAGCAGACATCCCGCGCTCCGTATACCCTCGGGCCAGGCTGAACATGCTGTAGTTTAACGCATGAAAGCCCGCCAGCGTGATGAACTGAAACTTGTAGCCCATCGCCGCCAGTTCGCGCTGGAAGCGTGCAATCGTGGCGTCATCAAGCTTCTTTTTCCAGTTAAACGACGGTGAGCAATTGTACGCCAGCAGCTTGCCCGGATGGTGGTGGTGGACGCCTTCCGCGAAGCGTTTGGCCTCGGCTAAATTCGGCTCGCTGGTTTCACACCACAGTAGGTCCACGTAAGGGGCATAGGCCACCGCGCGGGCAACGGCGGGCTCGATGCCGGCGCGCACCCGAAAGAAACCCTCCGGGCTGCGTTCGCCGGAGATAAAGGGCCGGTCGCGCTCATCGACGTCATTGGTCAGCAGGTTGGCGCCGTTGGCATCCGTTCGGGCGATGAGCACCGTCGGGACCTCGCAGACATCGGCCGCCAACCGTGCCGCCACCAGGTGTTTGATCGCGTGCTGGGTGGGGATGAGCACCTTGCCGCCCATGTGGCCGCATTTCTTCTCGGACGCCAACTGGTCTTCCAGGTGCACGCCGGCCGCCCCCGCCTCGATCAGCGCCTTGACCAGTTCGAACACGTTGAGCGGCCCGCCGAACCCGGCTTCGGCGTCCGCCACGATCGGCGCCAGCCAATGGAGGTGGTCCCTGCCCTCCAGGTGGTCAATCTGGTCGGCCCGCAGCAAGGCTTGGTTGATGCGTTTGACCACCGCCGGCACGCTGTTGGCCGGATACAAGCTCTGGTCGGGGTACATCTGGCCGGCCAGGTTGGCGTCGGCGGCCACCTGCCAGCCGCTCAGGTAGATGGCTTTGAGGCCGGCCTTGACCTGCTGCACGGCTTGGTTGCCCGTCAATGCGCCGAGCGCGGGCACAAATGCCTCTTGCTGGAGCAATTGCCAGAGCCGCTCGGCGCCCAGGCGCGCCAGGGTGTGTTCGACCTTCACGGTGCCTTGCAGGCGCTGAACCTCCTCCTGGGTGTAGGGCCGGGTCACCCCCTGCCAACGCGTCCCGGGCTCGGCCCGCCGGGTCTGGGGTGTGACCGGCGCGGTCCTCGTTTCGCTAACGATCGTACTCATTGTTTTCTCTACTTTTGTTAGTTGGTTAGGTTTTCCTAAAGGCAGCTCGCCCCAATCGAAGGTTGTTAGTCGAGCCGTTCGTAACCCGGCAGGGTCAGAAATTCGACGAAACGCTCGTCGGTGGTGATCCGGTCAAAGAGCTCGGCCGCCTCCCCGTACTTGCCTTTCCGGTAGCGCTCCGGCCCGACCCAGGTCTCGATTTCAGCCAACTGTTCCTGCAGCACCCGGCGAAACAGCTCCTTGGTCACCTTGCGCCCGTCCGGCAACACCCCGCGCGGGTGCCGGATCCATTGCCAGACTTGCGCCCGGGAGATCTCGGCCGTCGCGGCGTCTTCCATCAGGTTGAAAATCGGCACGCAGCCCGAGCCCCGCAGCCAGGATTCCAGGTACTGGACGCCCACGCTGACGTTGGTCCGCAAACCCTGTTCGGTGATCGGTTCCTCGGGGCCGAATTTCAGCAGGTCCGCCGCCGTAACCTGAACGTCCTCCCGCTTCCGGTCGATTTGATTCGGGGTCTTCATGACCGCGTCAAAGGCCGCGAGGGCCGTGGGCACCAGCCCCGGGTGCGCCACCCAGGTGCCGTCATGGCCGTCGGTGGCTTCCCGCTCCTTGTCGGCACGCACCTTGGTGAACGCTTCCTCGTTCGCTTTCTCATCGTTCTTGACCGGGATCTGGGCGGCCATGCCGCCCATCGCGTGAATGCCCCGGCGATGGCACGTCTTGATGCAGAGCAACGAGTAGGAGCGCATAAAATGCGTGGTCATGGTCACCAGCGCGCGATCGGCCAGGATAAATTCCGGCTTATTCCTGAACCGCTTGATGCAGCTGAAGATGTAATCCCAGCGGCCGCAGTTGAGCCCGGCCGAATGCTCTTTGAGTTCGAAGAGGATCTCCTCCATCTCAAAGGCCGCCAGGATCGTCTCGATCAACACCGTCGCCCGGATCGAGCCGCGGGGCACCCCCAAGGCATCCTGCGTGAAGTTGAACACGTCATTCCAGAGCCGCGCTTCGAGATGGCTCTCCATCTTGGGCAGGTAAAAATAGGGCCCCGATCCGCGCGCCAGCAGTTCCTTGGCGTTATGCACCATGTACAACGCGAAGTCGAACATGCCGCCGGAGACCGGTTCGCCATCGACCAAAAAGTGCTTCTCGGGCAAATGCCAGCCGCGCGGGCGCACGAAAAGCACCGCCACCTGGTCCTTGAGCCGGTAGGCCTTGCCCTCCGGGCTGGTGAATTCGATGGTGCGGCGGACCGCGTCGGCCAGGTTGAGTTGGCCTTCCATCAGGTTGGCCCAGGTGGGGGTGTTGGCGTCTTCGAAATCGGCCATGAAGACTTTGGCCCCGGAATTGAGCGCGTTGATGACCATCTTGCGATCGGTGGGACCGGTGATCTCGACGCGGCGGTCCTGCAGGTCGGCCGGG
>JAFBAP010000136.1 GCA_019247695.1 Verrucomicrobiota bacterium
CCGGGAAAAAGGTCCGTAGCAGTTCCCAATCCTCATCGACCACAGTGCCGGGTTCCATACCCTACGTTCGTAGGGTCAGGCTGAGAGGTTGGTCTCAAAACAAGTTAGCGCTTATGGGGGTTTACCCCCTGGGTAACCGTAAAATCACGATCGAGCCTATACGGTCTAATGGGTGTAATACCATTTCGACGGCCATGGAGGTAAAATTTTGTCTTCCTTCCCAGGCGCTGCCGGCGTTACACCTATTTGACTGTATACACGGGCGAGGCCAAACGGGCCGGTAGGCGGTTTGATGGCCTGAAGGGCCAAAGGAACATAGCCCAGGGTTTACCCTGGGAAAGCGTTTCTCCACTCGACCCAGCCCTCCTAAGGCGTGACGCCTTAGGAGGGCTCGATCGTGATTTGACGGTTACCCAGGGTAAACCTCGGCCTATGTTCCAGCGCCCCTTCGGGGCTGAAATCCGGTCGAAATGTTACCGAGATACTCGTCTAAATGGTATCATCCATCGGGCAGCGTCTCGCGTAGCTTGCGACCAAGACCGGCCCGGCCGGGTTGCTGGCCCCGGGTACGATGAACGCTTGCGCTTGGCCCGCCACCGCCTAAAAGGGTCACTCGGCGGGTTTGCTCGCTCTTGCGACCGAAGCGTCGCTGCTGGAGTTCAGCCACTTCGGCCCGCAAGAGCCGATTCTGGGCTTTTGAAGCGCGGCCTGTTGCTGCTGGAACGTCCTTGCGGCCTTGCCGCCCGATTGCGTGGTGGTCCCCATGCCCGGGGCACTACCCTGGCGGCTGACCCGCGGCGTCTCCCGCAGAAATGGGCCTCAAGTCGCCTTTTTTTCCGACGCGTTCACCCAATATTTACCCGGCTCCTTTTGGGAACGGTTTTCATAACTTCTTCACTCCGAGCAGTTTGTTACTGCGTTCATGGCGCGTTTCAAATGTATGACAATCTCCGATTCCTCCGGCGTATGATTGTCCTTGCAAGCAGCTCAAACGCCTACTACATTCGGGGTCGTTTAAGCCGTGGCACAACCCCCCGGACGTGCGATTGCGAAAGTGCCACAGGTGTGCCGTCTCGAAGTACCCGCCAAAGTTATTTTTGGAATGTAACGTTGCTGACTGAGAAAGAGAGAGCGCGATGCCTATATATGAGTATCGGTGTGATCAACATGGCGTGTTCGAGATAACTCGCCCGCTCGGTACGGCACAGAGGTCGGCCACATGTTCGGTGTGCGGCAGCGAGGCGAGGCGAGTGTTCTCGGCGCCGATGATCAGGAGCGGGTCACGTGCTACCTTGCTTGCTGCAATGGATCACGCGGAGAAGAGTCGCCATGAACCGGGCGTGGTGACCTCCCTGCCTTCGACCGGCAAACGCAGGCGGACGCCTGTGCTCCCGCTGACCCCCGCGCTCAGCCGCCTCCCGAGGCCATGATGATGACTACTGACTTCGCGATCGCGATTCGAAGTCGTCCGGATTGGCCTCTGCGTTATTTACTTCTAGCGGCAAAAACGAGGGGCCCTTGGTGTCAGTCGCGGGTGAGATCACTCGTTCGAACTGGCGCTTCACCGTCGCGAATAGGTTCTCGGCATCCGCTAGAGTCATGGATTGCGAGGTGCGCTTAAGATCGCTAGATCGCTGATACACGGTCTGCCTTTCCGAGGACGCGTGTCTGAATTTTCCCATTTGTAAGCAACCTGAACACCTAACGAACGAAAGAGACGTCTTGATATGCCGAAGAATCTGTTTCCGTTGGATAACACTAAGAAGTTCACCGACCAGAAAATTGTTGGGCACAATCGATGGCACCCAGACATTCCTGCGGCGGTAAACATCAAACCCGGCGAAGTCTTCCGCGCGGATATCCGCGAGTGGTTCGATGGAGCCATTCACAACGATGAATCGGCAGATGACGTTCGGCATGCCCCGCTTCCAGGGGTGCACGTCCTCAGTGGGCCGTTCTACGTCGAGGGCGCCGAACCTGGCGACCTGCTGATCGTCGACATCCTCGAGATCGACGCCTGCGATCAAGAGGACGAAGGGCCCTTTTCGGGCATGGGCTGGGGCTATACCGGCGTGTTTGCCACGAAGAACGGCGGCGGCTTCCTCACGGAGCGGTTCCCCGATGCCTACAAGGTGATCTGGGACTTCAAGGGCGACGTCGCCACCTCGCGTCACATTCCGGAAGTCTCTTACGCGGGCATCCATCACCCGGGTCTGATGGGTACCGCACCGTCGGCCGAACTGCTCGCAAAGTGGACGAAGCGCGAAACCGACCTGATTGCGACCGACCCCCATCGTGTGCCGCCGCTGGCTCTGCCCCCGCTCCCTGACAGCGCCATTCTGGGATCTCTCAAGGGCGCCGAGTTCGATCGGGTCGCTCGCGAGGCAGCCCGGACGGCTCCGCCTCGTGAAAACGGCGGAAACCAGGACATCAAGAACCTAACCGCGGGAAGCCGGGTCTTCTATCCTGTCTTTGTTCCTGGGGCGAAGTTGTCGTTTGGTGACCTGCACTTCTCCCAGGGCGATGGCGAGATTACGTTCTGCGGCGCAATTGAGATGGGCGGGTTCATGGACCTGCACGTCGATCTCATCAAGGGTGGCATGGCCACGTATGGCGTTGGTGAGAATGCGATCTTCATGCCCGGCATCCGCGATCCGCACTACTCGGAGTGGCTTGCATTCTCGGGTGTCTCGGTAGACCTCGCCGGCAAGCAGCACTATCTGGACTCGCAATTGGCTTACGCGCGCGCCTGCCACCACGCCATCGATTATCTCATGAAATTCGGCTACACGGACATCCAGGCGTACATGATCCTGGGGTCAGCGCCGGTCGAGGGACGGTTCTCCGGTGTGGTTGACATCCCGAACTCGTGTGCGACGATCTACATCCCTAGGGCGATCTTCGACTTCGACGTCCGCCCGTCTGCGAGCGGGAAGCCCCACCAGGTGAAGCAAGGCGTTCCAGTGCCGAAGTCATCGAACTAAGGAGAACGCTCTGTGTTAGCAGGACTGGCCTTATTTTATGTGGGCGCCGTGTTGTGTCTAAACGGTCTCTGGTTGCTTGGCCGGATTGGTGATAAGGAGATCGCGGTCATCGACATTTTCGTTGGCGGAATCACGTTGCTGGTAGCTCTTAATCTCGCATTCGGTCCGGGTGCTGACTTGGCATCGATCAAGGCGGGTGCGCTTTTGCTTCTGTTCACATTCACCTACTTCTGGGTTGCATGGAATCGGTACAACGGCGCTGATGGTCGCGGATTAGGCTGGTTCTGCTTATTCGTGGCCGTCACCACGGTTCCGGTGTGCCTTCAGACGCTGCAAGGCGCGACGACGACCTGGGGCGTCTGGTTAGGCCTATGTTGGGCTGCGTGGGGGGTTTTGTGGTTCCTGTTTTTCGTTCTTCTCGTGATGCAGAAACCAATTGCCAAGCTTGCCGGGATCGTCGCGGTTATCGAGGGGATTCTTACCGGCTGGCTTCCGGGCTTCTTGCTGCTCAACGGCCTTCTCAAATAGGACGCTCGGTTTCATTTTCCGCCGATGTGTTTAAAGTGTGGCCGATCCGAGAGCCCATCGATCGGTTTCGGCCCGCACAACTCAATGCGCGCCCATCGACTTGCGGCGGCGCATTGTGGCTGGGTTAATTCCTGGCGCCCGTTGCGGAGTGCTGTTGCTGTTTTCAGGCAAAGAACACCCGGATCTCGCAGCCACGTCGTCCCAGGGGAGGAGGTTGGCCGCGGCTTGTTACGTAACCGATCGAATTTGAACGCGATTGATCGCCCGGCAAGGTGAGCGTGCTGGCCAAGTCGTGTTGTAAGGGTTCGTGCGCATGAAACCTACGAGAACCCGCATATTTAAAGGGTTTTTCTCATCCGTATGCGCATGAACTTTTCGCTCGCCCGCACCTTGGGTGGCAGGCGTCGCGCCGGGAGAGAGCCTGATGGGCTTGGCAATGTATATTATCGATCGATGTACCAACATTTTCCGTTTCCGGCCTGCCGGATCGAGCAGGTCACCTGTCTACCCTTCCCATGATCCTATCTGTTCAACCTCAATAGCATCCCTTCGGGGCTGGATCACCTGGTTTCAGGAGAACTTTCACGCCCTCCTTGTTCTTCACCACCTCGAGTGCTTTATCCCACTCGACGATGGTATAGCGATGGGTAATCAGCCGTTTGGCATCCACCTTTCGTTCCGCGAGCAATTTCAGAGCGCGGGGCCACGCCGAAGGCACGCTGGCGTTTGTGCCGGTGACTACCAGCTCCTTATAACAAACGGCATCCTGATCAAACGCAATCGGTTTGCCGTATAACCCCATCTGGCAAAAGCGGCCGCCCCGGCGCGCCAGGCTGGTCAACGTCCCGGCGGCCGGGGCAGCACCCGAGCATTCAACCACGAGGTCAGCGCCTTCCGAATGGAGAATATCCGCCGCCGCTTGCGCAACGTCATCAACTCGTTGCGCGTTAATAATGCCATCGGCGCCCAAGGCCTCGGCCATGTTGAGCCGTTCTGAATCCTGGTCGGTGCCGATCACAAGCACGGTCGCTCCCGCCCCTTTAGCCAGCTGCAAGGCCAGTAATCCAATGGGTCCGGGGCCCGTGATCGCCACGGTGTCGCCGGCCCGCACCTGGGCGGTTTCGATGACCCCGTGAACCGTGCACGCCAACGGCTCAGTCATGGCGGCACTCTCCAGATCAAGTTCGTCGGGAACGCGATGCAGGTTAGACGCCGGCGTTACCAGGTAAGGGGCAAAGGCACCGTCCTGCTTTGAGCCGATGGATCGCCGTTTTACGCACAGATTTCTTCGGCCGCAACGGCAATGGAGGCATTTGCCGCAGGTGTAAAAGTAAGTCTCCGTGGTCACCCGATCTCCTACATTCCACCCGGAGACATTGCGTCCCAACTCGACGATTTCGCCGGCCAGTTCATGGCCGATCGTAACCGGCGGGTAAGTTTCAAATTCGTCAAGGTAGATATGCAGGTCGGTACCGCATATTCCCGCAGAGTTAACCGCAATAACGACCTGATCCGCGTCGGGCCGCGGCTCCTCTATTTGCCGGACCTTAACGTTGCCGATCCCGCGTTCCAGTTTTCGTACCGCTAACATACAGAACTCTTCCCGCCCCGAGGTGCCGTCTGACCCCGCTCCGTATGCGGCCTGCGCCCGGCACCGAAGCGGCAACTGCAGCAAAGGTCGCCCGAAGCCTGTACCAGTTCGTGCGATTCACGGGTGAAATCAAGCCCCTGAATGCGGCATACGCTCGATCCGGAGGTGCAGGTAAGAAAGGGGGGCAACTCGCAACTCAAAGCAGACGGATGGCGCCTCCTTCCTCGTCGCTCGCGGGTGTGCCCTGGCCCGAGCCCGGCGCGGGGAAACTTTGGCCGGCATCATCGATCACCAAAACAAAATCGACGTTCTCGCCAAGGCATGGCGGGCTGACTTCCACGCGGGGGCGCCGGTCGAAAACGCCCAGGTCGACGTGGGTGCCGTTCCGGGGGTTAAACCACCAAAAATGCAACTGGTTGCCGTTCAGGGCGTCCGTACAGACGAGGTACTTCCGGGAACTGGCGCTGTAGACCATCGCGTAGCGCCCGCTTTCGTCCCGGGTAGCGCCTACACGCTTTGTGCCTGTCCCCGGAACGGCGTTCGGCACCGAAGATGGGACCACTAACTCCGGGTCGGGGATGCGGCTCAGGAACGGGCGGCTTTCAAGAAGGGCACGCGCGTGGCGCACCTGCCATGCGCCGGGGCTGTCCAGGGCCTCCCGCCAGTACCCCAGCGGCCGGTTGACGCCCTCGCCGCGTTCGGGAGCGTGGAACTGCCAGATGGTATGATGGCCGTAGGTGTGCCCGAACGCCCCCGCAAACAGGTCCAGGTACAAGAAACGCCGGACATCGTGCGCGTTGGAATAGCCCTGATTGGCCGCGTCGAACCCAATCGGATGGTCCTCGTACAACGGTTCGCCATCCAGAACCGGCTTGACGGGTTCCCGCGCGTAATCATCGGCAATTCTCTGCCAGGTCCTGGTGCGATCCCCGTGGCCGTTCTGACGCATGTTGAAGTCCAGGAGCGGATCGGCATTAGGAAAGGCGTGCGCAGAGGTAGACACCACGTCGTCACCCCCGCGGGGATGAAACGTGACGAGGTGCGCTCCGCCGTCTCCCGCGCGCAAGCCTTCCCCCAGGGAGCGCCAGATGGCGCGCTTTTCTTCGTCGTCGACGAGGCGGTCGCCACCGAGGATCCAGACCAGGCCTGCATGACGGTACCGTCTGCCCAGGGTCTCGCCATAAGTCCGGGCGTTTCGCGGCGTAAAAATCCGGGGACCGTCCCCATGAGTTTTTCCCACTTTATCGCCCCAGGTCGGCAACATTCCGACAACCAAGCCAAGCGCGTTTGCCTGGGCGACTATCCAGTCGACGTGGCGGAAATACGCATCGTTCGGCTGGGCCGGATCGTCCCCGATCAGGGCAGAGTCGCCGTACGCATTAGGGTGACGAACGCCTTCGAATTCCGCCAGGACGACGGCCTGGATGAGGGTAAACCCTTGCCCGGCCCTTTTATTCAAATAGACAGCCGCCTCTTCGCGCGTAAGGCGGTGGAACAGTTCCCAAGCCGTATCGGCAAACCAGGCGAAAGGTGATCCGTCCGCGCGGACCAGAAAACGCCGGTTCCCGCTAACCCTCAGGGGCGGGCTGTCCGGTTCCTGCCGGGTGGTTGGGCGTGATGGCTCATCCGGCATGGGTAAGGAGGGAGTCGGCACCGTCGAAGCGGATTTTCAGGTCCGGACCGGGCAAACGCGGCGACCACACTCGAATGCCGGTTTTCGGTGCCGGAGCGTGGAATAAGCCTGTTTTATGCTTTGCGGTGCCACCGGGCCAGTTTGGCAAAGAAATCCTCCATGATAAACCTCTGGTCCACGGCACGGTAAACGCGGATCGGGCGGTTACCGCCGGTGTGCGCGTAATTCATTTCCGCGTTGAACTCCGGCGCGGCCCGCCACTCGAACCACCCGCACTCCGGGTACATCATCACGCCGACTGCGGGCGAATCCCCGAGAGAGCGGTGTTCGATCGGGTCGCCGCGATGGTGCCGGTTATTCCAATCGACGAGTTGTTCGACCAGGTATTTACCAAGTTCTCCCTTGTCGTAAACTCTTTCTACCAGTTCCGCGTAACTGACCGCCATCCGTTTATAGATCGTGCTGGGGATCTGCCAGACCTCCACCTTCGACCGGAACACGACGTTGGCGGCGTTGACATCATTCGACAGGTTAAACTCCCACCCCCCCACCGGCCAATCCTCGCCGCCGATCCAGACGACGCGCACGTTGCGCTCGGCGATGGCGGGTTCCTCAAGGAGGGCCGAAGCCATGTCGGTCAGCGGTCCCAGAAAAGCGACGTGAAGCGGGCGCGGGTCATCTTTCAACGCCTCGCCGATGATCAAAGCTGACCCTTCAGAAGGCACAGCGGTTTTTTCGTCCGGAAGGGCGCCCGGGGCCCCGGGGTGGATCGGAATACGGCCCGCCAGGTTCATCAGGTCGAGTAATTTCAGCACTTCCTCGTGGCTGGCCTGCAGGCTGCCCGGTCCCCGCCGGTCGCCGAAGTGGGCGGGGATGATGCCGTGCAGGTCAAAAAGCGGCGTCAAGATGGCGTGCACGATCGCGTACTGATCGTCGGCCTCGTTCTTGGCGTCGGTGTTAAGGATGACCCGGACTTTTTTGGAGGGGTCAGGGGTAAAGAGGGGGTCCATAATTTTTTGCAACTGCCGAGGCGGAAGGGAGATGGGTCGCTAAAGGTTCGTCTATGTTTACTTGACTGCCCCGCCCATGCCGCTGACGAAGTAGCGTTGGAAGAAGAGAAACACCAGGACTACCGGGACCACCGCGATCAGCACCGCCGCGGCAAGCTGGTCATACTGGGTGGAAAACTGGGTACTGAACTGCACCAGACCCAGCGGTAGGGTCCGCATTTCGTCGGAACGCAAAAAGATCTGGGCCAGGATGAATTCGTTCCAGGTTGCAACCCCGTCCAGGATGCAGAGCGAGACCACCGCGGGAATCGCCAATGGCAAAGCGATCCGGTAAAAGATGCGAAACCAGGATGCGCCGTCCAATCGTGCCGCCTCGATGAGCGCGGTTGGGATCGTGCGGAAAAATCCTCGTAGTACCAACACGCCGAAGGGAACGCCGAAGCCGATGTAGAGGAACGTCAAACCCGTTAACGTATCGATAAGGTTAAGGGCGTTCATCAGCAACGTCAGGGGTACGAGCGTCATCTGGATGGGCACGATCAAGCCGATGAGGATGTAGGTGAACACCCGGTCCGCCCACTTGAAGTGCATGTGGGTGAGTGCAAAAGCGGCCAAAGATTCGATGAGGATACCGGCAGGAACCTTGATGCTGGTAACGATAACGCTGTTCCAGAAATAGTTCTTCACGCCGGTGTCCCAGGCTTCGCTGAAGTTCGACCACCGGATCGCCTTCGGGAGCGAGAACGCCCCGTTGACGGCGAAGTCGCCCGCATCTTTAAGCGCCGTAAGAATGAGCGTGATGACCGGCGTGAACCAGAGCAGTGCCGCCAGACCGAGCGCGACGTAAAAGAGGGTTACCTTACCCGTTCTCGGCAGCAGGTAAGCGGGTTTATGAAGCGATTGGCTCATGTTTTTCGCGTCATCAATCGGAGGTAAGGGATGGCAAAGATCAGCGTCAGCGAAAAAAGCACGACGGCGATGGCGGTTCCCTGCCCTACGGTGTTGTAGTTGTAGGTCAGGAAATACATCCACGTACTGAGCAACTGGGTCCGGTTGGCCGGTCCGCCGTTGGTCATCGCGTAGACGATGTCATAAGCCTTGAGGGCGTTGATGGCCGTGATCGCCAGCACGATCAGCGTGGTTTCACGCAGGAGCGGGAACGTCACGTGCACAAAGCGCCGGATCGGACCCGCCCCTTCAACCTTGGCGGCTTCCAACAATTCCACCGGTACGGTTTGCAGGCCGGCCAGGAACAAGAGCATAGGCAGGCCGACCGCATTCCAGGTCGCGGCGATGATGACCGGGTAAAGCGCAAGGTTCGGGTCCGATAGCCAATTGCGTTCGAACGCCTTTAAGCCCACGCCTCTGAGCGCCTGATTAAGCAGGCCAAGGTCAGGGTGATAGATCCAGGTCCAGATCAAGCCGACGACAGCCAGGGACAACACCGCCGGGAAATAAAAGATGCTGCGGAACACCGCGCTGCCCCGGAATTTAAGGTTCAGCAGCAGCGCGAGGCCCAGGCCGATACTGGTAGGTAAGAGCAACGCAGCTGCCAGCCAGACGGCGTTGTTTTTGAGAGCAATCCAAAACACGTCATTCTGAGTGAACAAAGCGACATAATTGTCCGACCCGACGAAGACCTTGGTGGGCGAGATGCCGTCCCAACGAAAGAGGCTCAGGTAAGCCGAGTAAAGCATGGGATAAACGACCACCACCGAGTAGATGATCAGGGCCGGCGCAAGAAACCACCAGGGCAGGAACCGCTGATAATCATCGCGCGGCTTTGGCGGTTTCGTGGTTTTAAGAGAAGCCGGCTGAGCCGCCGGCGGCTTTTGTAAGGTGGCCATCTTGCGACGCCTTTGAATGTTCAGGATAGTAGAAGAAGAAGAAAGTCAGGTGTTGAACTTGCGGCTTTGCCTGGCCGGGATCGTCCACGGGGAGAGGACGACGCCTGCAGGCTCATTGATTGCGCCGGGGCAACCCGCCGAGCCGGGATGCCCCGTCGACCTTGTGGCCGTTTGACTTACCCGGCTTTGTGCGCGGACTTGTACGCCTCGACGGCCTTTTGAATTTGAGCGGCTGCGGCTTCGGGCGTGATGGTACCGAGCACAACGGAATCCTGGGCCTGGAAAAACGCGTTCACGATTTCCTGCGGCACCGCCTGGTCGGTCGGCAGGTAAAGCTGCACCTCGCCTTGGAGCCACTTGGCCATCTGCGAGGTGATCGGGTGGTCTTCAGACGGTAAAACGCCGGTTACCGCGCTCGGCGCGCCGAACTCGCTGATGTGTCGCTGGGCGATCTCCGGCGTGGTGATGAAGGAGGCGAACAGGAGCGCAGCTTTTTGCGCGTCGCCCTTGGACTTGGACCAGAACTGGATCTGTTCCTGGAACCCGGAAATCCTCACCGGTTTCTGATCGGAAGGGGCGATGATCGGCACATAGTTTTTCGGATCCTGATGCGACCTGATGACGTTCTGGTCTTCGATCCAGGGGCCCTGGAAGATCATGGCGGCGCGGTCCTGGAAGAGAAGGGGCAATGCCTGATCGGGATCCAGGGAAATGAAGCCGTCGTTAAAATAACCTTTGCCGACCCATTCTTTCAGCTTGGCAAACGCCTGAATGACAGCTGGAGAATTGTACGATTCTTCCAGCGCGAACAGCTTATCGTGGGTGGCCGGTCCCGCATAATGTTCGATAAAGAAATCCGTGGTCCGCATCGTCATCCAACTGAACTTGCCGCCGCATGCAATCGGCGTGATCCCCTTGGATTTGAGCGTCTGACAAACCTGCTCCAATTCTTCGAAGGTTTTCGGCGCCGACAGCCCGTATTTATCGAACAGACTTTTCTTGTAGAAGATCGTCATGGGACGCACCCAGACGGGCACGCCGTAGAGTTTACCGTTATGGCGCGCCAATTCGAGCGCCGCGGGCACGATGTGTTTGTCTACCCCGTACGCCGCCATCAACTCCGGGGTTAGTTCAAGGGCGTGGCCTCCCTCTTCATAGGGCGATGCCAGGCTGCCGCCCCAGTTGAACCAGGCATCGGACAATTTGCCTGCCGCAGAAGCAACGCGAACCGCCTGTTTGATTTCGTCGGTGCTGTACTTGGTCCATTTAACTTTGAGATTCGGGTAAGTCTTCTGAAAGTCGTCGATCATCACCTGCCACGGCTGAGAGGCGATGCCCCAGAAGGAGAAGATGACGTTACCGGAAGGGACCGGCCCTTGGACGGAATTTTGGGCCATGCCGGCCGATGCGGCCCAGGTTACGGCGGCAAGCATGGCCGCGGGGAAGAGGGAACGAAGGAATCCGGGTTTCATGATTAGCGGGGATTTGAGATCCGCACTTATAGCGGCATCATGGGTTCCGGAATAGAAATCTTTGATCTTTCTTTAGTACAAAATGACCCCAAGTCACGCTTTCGCGCGTTCTGCCGGGAACGGGTTGCCTGCCGGATCAGAGGAAATTTGTCTTTATTTCGGTGAACCGGCGGTCGGAAGATGCGATTCTGGCAAGGCGCTTCCCCCCCCTGAGCGACGCATCCGTCGGGCGCAAGGCCGAAGGCTTGGCGCCCGGCTTTGCCGGACACGATCTCGCTTCGTTAAAATGCATTCAAGGAACAAATCATCCGCCTCGCCAGTTTTGTTTGAGGTGGCCGATGGGCTCCCGTTCGAACTGCACCGGATCAAATTCGATACGACTGGCCGCTACGACGAGCCACTCGATCGCGAATTTCCCTTCGTCATCAGGCTTTTCCACTTTCGCCACCGGGACCGGACCCCAGGCATGACCTGGCACGAACGCCTGGAGATCTTTCTTCCGCTGGACGGGACGGTGAAAATGCGGATGGGCAACCGTCAAGCCGACGTCGGGCCCGGGGAAATCCTGATCGTCGAAAATCTTAAGCTGCACATGACGGTAGACTACCCCGGGTTCGACACGCGGGTGATCGTCGTCAGTTTCCTACCGGAGTTTGTCTACACCCTCGGCTCACCTTCGCACGATTACTTCTTCCTTCTGCCATTTTATTTTGGCCCGTCCGACCGGCCGCACGTGGTTGAGGCAGGTTCACCGTTTCTGCCCGGCATGCAGGAAGCCATGGCACGCCTGGTTCGCTGCTATTTTGAGCGAGCCACCTATTTCCAGGCGGGTTGCAGGGCCTACCTGCTGCAGCTCCTTTACCTGTTAGCCCAACAATTTCACTCCGCCGACTACTTGCGGTCCGAATTCATCCGGCAGCAGGAGCGTGCCGCAAAGCTCCGGCCCGTTTTCGAACTCATTTCAACCTCGTATGCTCAGCCGACTACCCTGCGCCAGGCGGCCGCGCTGGCCAAAATGAGCCAGCCGCAGTTTATGAAGCTGTTCAAAAAGGTTGCCGGGATGACCTTTGTCAGTTACGTGACCCACGTACGCCTGTCGCACGCCTTGAGGTTGCTGAAGGAGAGTGGGCTGACCATCGCCGAAGTGGCCAACGAGGTCGGGTTTTGTGATCAGAGCTATTTCGATCGACGCTTCAAGGCCGCTTTCGGCCAGACACCCCGGGCGTTTCGAGCCAAGGGACGTTAGGGGATCAAAGGGCTTCGCGAAAACTTCCGCAGCCCTTACGCGCCCAAGGATCGAAAATGCGGGCTGGCTTTGACCCGCCGCTTGATGGCCCGGTGATCCTGTTCCACCCGATTGGTTGAGGCAACGCCCGCTGCGGCGCCGGCAGTTTTCGTCCAAAACACCGCCGGTTCCGAGTTGCGCAACGGCCGGTGGGTAAGCGCCGTGCCCGTCGGTGTGGATCACCCGCGGCACCGGAGGGTTCTGACGACCCAACGCTTTGGCCAGGAACGGCTTCAGCCTGGCGGGAGCCAAGGACCGCGCGGAATGGCTGGCTAACGAGCGGGTGCCGATTATGATCGGAGGGTAGCCATGAGCGTTGGAACCGCCACCGAGCAGCGGCCCTTTGCCGAGCAGCACGCCTTGAACCGCGCGATCTGGGATCGGATCGTCGACGACCCGAAATGGGATGACGTCCCCGAAAAGATCGAGACCGATCGCGACGGCAACCTGATCATGAGCCCGCCGCCGGCAACCCGCCACCGCATCCGCCAGCAGCGCATCAGCGGCCTGTTGAACCAACTTTTGCCGGAGGGAGTCTCCTTCACCGAAGGGGCCGTTTCGACTGGTCAAGGCGCCAAGGTCGCCGATGTGGTCTGGTACCCGGCCGGTCGCGGCCAGCAAGTCGAGGATAATGATCTCTCCTTGCCGGACTTCTCGCCCGACATCTGCGTTGAGGTTCAATCGCCGAGGGAGAAGCGGGGTGAGATGGAAAAGAAGGCGGCCGCTTATTTCGGGGTCGGCGTCCGGGAGGTCTGGCTCTGCGACCGCAAAGGCCGGATGAGCTTTTACGGTCCGCAAAGGCAGCTGGAACGCTCCGCTCTCTGCCCTGAGTTTCCGAGCGAGATCCCGGCCAAAATCCTCCGTTAACACCCCGGCTTCCCCCGTGGGAAACCGCGGAGGGCCAGGGGGCAAAATGGTCTGCAACTGAAGCCGCCAAGAAACTCCGGCCGGCCGGTCCTCGCCACGCCGTTTTGTTCGTCGTGTTTTCAACCGGCCGAAAACCGTCCTCAGGCACGCACCGATGACCACTGCAATCTTCTGCCGAAATACCGAGTTCCCACAAAAGGCGCCCCTGCGGCGAAACGGACTTTACCTGAAGCCATGCGCCATCTCGTGAATCCGGTCGATACATTCTGCAACCATTGCCTTTTTGCCGAGCGGTGCTGTCACACATCACCTCCAAAAAGGTCTAAACAGGTATGAACGCACTAAAGTCCGGCAGTGAAACCCGTCAGGACGGGACCTATCCCTTTGACGTGGAGACCTCGGAGACGAGCGAAAACGTGGACGAGGCGCTCGTCTCCCGGGCACAGCGCGGCGATAAGGACGCCCTCGAGCAACTGATCCGCCGGCATCAACCCTGGGTTTTCAATGTGGCCCTCCGGATGCTCTGGCACCGCGACGCGGCTGAAGACGCGACGCAGGAAATTCTCATCAAAGTGGTCACCAAATTGAGTACCTACCGGCATCAAAGCAGGTTCCGCACCTGGCTTTACCGCGTTGCGGTCAATCACCTGCTCACGGTGCGCAAGTCCGAACTGGAACGCCAAACGACGACCTTCACCGAAATGGGGCGAGGCCTCGACGAGACGCCCGATCTCGAGTTGCCGGATCCCAGGGCGATCCCGGTCGACTTACCGCTGCTGGTGGAAGAGGCGCGCAACGGCTGCATGATCGCCATGCTCTTGTGCCTGGACCGGCGCCAGCGCCTCGCTTTCATCCTTGGGGAAATCTGCGGGGTGACCAGCCTCATCGGTGCGGAAATTATGGAGGTGTCGCCGGAAAACTTCCGACAACTGCTCACCCGGGCGCGGCATGACCTTTATCAGTTCATGAACGAGAAGTGCGGTTTGGTAAACCTGGCCAACCCCTGCCGGTGCGCAAAAAAGACCCGCGCATTCATGGAAGCCGGGTACATCGACCCGCACCAACTCCAGTTCACCGCACACCGGTTGGCTCAGGTGCGTGACGTCGCTCCGCACCGCCTGGATGAACTCGAGGCGCTCGATCGTCAACACGCCGCGTTGTTCCGCGACCATCGATTCCTTAAGCCTAAGGACTTCGCCTCCGAGTTGCGGAAACTCATCACCCGCTCGGGTGTCGCGGCGGACGTCGATGCCCGCCCTGACTAACTCTCCCTGAAGAACCGCCCTACAAACGAAGGTTGCCGCGCCAAAACGCGGTTTTCGAAGCCGCACTCGACGCCCATGAATCTAAACCGACTTGACCCTTGTTCCATATCCATAATCGCCACCAGATTTTACGACGCCCCCGCTGCTTGCCCGTCGCAGTCAACGGACGTGCCGCCCCGTTCCGCGGCAACGTCGATCGTTTTAGCCGAGTTGAGTCGCCAGGAAATAGATTTGCGCATGGCTCGAAAACGCCGGTGGGAAAAAGCCCGCCGGACCTTTTCAGCCCCTTTCCGCTGGCTGACTTTCACCCGCCCCGGAGAGCTGTCGGTCGTCTTTACGGTCTCCGGACCTCTCGTTTATCGATCGGCTGACGCTTGCGGCGCAGAGTGTCGAGCTTCCCGCTCAACTCCGCCCCCTGTGCGCGAAGGAGTTTGGTTCATCGCAAATCGTCTTAAAGAATGATGAGATCCTTCTAGGCGGCCGGACCTCGCCGTGCGTAGTTTGCCGCTGTTACCCCATGGACCCCTTACGCGTCGCCGTTTTCGGCTGTGGCTTCTGGAGCCGCTTTCAAATTCCTGCCTGGCTTGAGCTGCCCGGTACAGAGTGCGTGGCCGTTTGTGATCTGAATCTTGATCAAGCTAACGCCGTGGCGGACCGGTTCGGCGTGCCGAAACGGTTTCAAAACCCGGAACAGCTTTTGCAGGAGGTCCGGCCTGACGTCGTGGATGTAATCACCAGTCCGGCCACCCACCGCGACCTGGTCGAACTCGCCGTCCGGTACCGGATTCCGGTGATTTGCCAAAAGCCGATGGCCAATGACCTTGAAACCGCACAGGCAATGGTACAGCTCTGCCGCACCGCCGGGGTACCCTTTTTCATTCATGAAAACTGGCGCTGGCAGCGCCCGCTTCGTGAAGTAAAGAAAATCCTGGACGAAGGCCGCATCGGAATACCGTTTCGAGCCCGGATCGATTTCAATTCAAGTTTTCCGGTATTCGAGAACCAGCCGTTTCTGCGTGAGTTAGAACAATTCATCTTGTCGGACGTCGGTACCCACATTCTCGACGTGGCGCGCTTTCTGTTCGGCGAGGCCGAACGGCTGACGTGCCAGACGCACCGCGTTAACGAAACGATCCGGGGCGAAGATGTGGCTACCGTGCTGATGCAGATGAAGAACGGCATGACGGTTAGCTGCACGCTGAGCTATGCCAGCCGCCTGGAATTTGAGCGGTTCCCGGAGACCTTTCTGCTGATTGAAGGCAGTCGCGGTTCCATTGAACTCGCCCCGGATTTCTGGGTCCGGGTCACCGACCAGGAAGGCACAAATGCAAGGCGTCACCCGTCGCCGGTTTACTCCTGGGCGGATCCTAACTACGCCTTGATTCATGCCAGCATCGTGGAGTGCCACCGAAATCTGGTCGGCGGCTTGCGCGGGGGTGCGCCCGCCGAGACCACCGGCGCCGATAATTTACGCACCCTGCAACTCGTGTTCGGGGCGTACGAGAGCGCGCGCCTCAACCAGACTTTGACCATCCAACCACAATGAATATCACCCTTTTAGGAGCCGGGGGAAAGATGGGCGGTCGTATCACCGCCAATCTCCATCACCTATCCCAGTACAAAATTGACTACGTCGAGGCCAGTGAGGAACGACGCCGGCAAATGGCGGAGGCCGGCACCGAAACGACGCCGATGGAAGAGGCCCTCGGGCGGACGGAAGTCGTGATTTTGGCCGTGCCCGACCGGCTCATCGGCAAGATTACGCATGACATTGTGCCGAAGCTGAAACCAGGAACCATCGTCGTTGGCCTGGACCCTGCAGCGGCGTACGCCGGCGTCATGCCCTGCCGGGACGACATCACTTATTTTATCGCGCACCCGTGCCACCCGCCCTTGTTTTCAGATACGGAGCCTGCGTCTGCAAAGAGCGATTGGTTCGGGGGCCAAAGCACGCTGGCCCAGAGCGTCGTTTGCGCGCTGCACCAGGGGCCCGAAGCGCATTATACCGTCGGGGAACAACTCGCGGCTGCCATGTTCGCGCCCATCCTGCGGATCCACCGGGTCACGGTCGAACAGATGGCGATTCTGGAACCGGCGGTGGTCGAGTCGACGATGGCGACCTGCATCGCCGCAATGCGCGAGGCCATGAATCGGGCCGTTGCCCTCGGCGTGCCGGAGCAAGCGGCCCGGGATTTCTGCCTGGGTCACATCCGTACGTTAACGGCCGTGGCCTTTGGATTTGCCGGCTTTCCCATTTCCGACGGCGCCATGAAAGCCATCGAGCAGAACCGGCCCCGGATTTTCCGTGACGACTGGCTGGAAGCGGTCATCAGCCTGCCGGCGATCCGGGAAAGCGTGCGCGACATCTGCGCGGCCTGATCGATTGATCATCCGGACACGAGACTGGGATACCTGGCAAAGTAGGCGAGGGCAAGCGACCGGCTGGTGAAACGGGCGCCGCACGAGCCGTCCTTAAGGGAACGTTGCCTCCAAGGGCGCATATTGATTACCTGGTACCGCCCGGTTTATTCTGACTCTGTCTTCAGGGCAGAATCGCTCAGGCGCCCGGCAGCGAAGTTTCGCCGTGGAAGGATTATCTACCCGCCGGGGCGGCATGGACCGGCTTTGGATCGGTTTCGCGGTCGTCGACTGTTCGTATCAACCAATCGGAACTCTACTCTCATTTCGGTGCCATGAGCGAAGTGACGCCGTTCAGTTCTTTGGGGTCCAAATCACCGGATCTGCCGGAAAGGGTTTGGTGGTACCAGCCGAGGACGTGCAGGTCGATATCACTCATTGCTCGGTTCAACTCCCCTACTCCCGCCTCATCGTAGAAGAAGCGCCTGTCTACCCTGGCGACGCCAAACTTACCCCGGAACAAGAGCGTGACATTTACCTCCACTACGACGTGCAAGTCACCTCCTACCCGCGCCTGGAGGCCGGCGGTCAACGGGTCTGAGAAGATTGCGTATTGTGGCTTGTCTTTGGCGGACCGGTCGATCTTCGGGATGGTACCCGAAGCGGCCTGAAGGCGGGGCGACGCCTCAGGCTGCCGCCACCGTTGCACACCCGGCGGGCCTGCCGGATCTGTCCTAGGGCTGCGCGGGTTGCTGATCCCGCTTCGGTGCGAGCTCGGCGGCCTGTTCGAGTGCCACCAGGAGGCTGCGCTCATCGGCTCGGCCGGTACCGGCAATATCGAATGCCGTACCGTGATCAACTGAGGTCCGGACGACGGGCAGCCCAACGGTAATGTTCACCCCCGCCTCAATGCCGAGCACCTTGATCGGGCCATGTCCCTGATCGTGGTACATCGCGACCACAATGTCGAAATCTCCACGACCCGCGCGGAAGAACAGGGTATCGGCCGGCAGCGGTCCCTGCACGTCCCAGCCTCGCCCCTGGCAGGCGCGTACCGCCGGCTCGATTTTTGATTCTTCCTCCCCGTGCCCGAACAGGCCATGCTCGCCCGCGTGCGGGTTGATACCGCAGACGCCGATCCGCGGGCGCGCAATGCCGGCGCGAGTCAAGACGTCGTGCGCCCGCGCGATGGTGCGCTCGACCAGCCCGGGCTCGATCTTGGCGATGGCATCGATCAGCCCGATGTGGGTGGTCACGTGAATGACTTTCAGCTTCGGCGTTGAAAGCATCATCGAGACCTCCGGCGTTCCGGTGAGGTGGGCCAGCATTTCGGTGTGCCCGGGAAACCGGTGACCGCCCGCGTGCAGGGCCTCTTTGTTGAGCGGTGCCGTGCAGATGGCATCGATTTGGCCGGCCTGGGCCAACTCGACGGCGCGGGCCAGGTACTGGTAGGCGGCGTCGCCGCAGAT
>JAFBAP010000137.1 GCA_019247695.1 Verrucomicrobiota bacterium
CGGTTCGAAGTCAAACGGGATTTTCTCGCCGCTGCGACCGAAACGAATCCCGAGTTGTAGGTCAGGGCCGCGCGAGAAGCCGGGAGCCGGATCGGGCGAAAAAGCGCACGAGATAAATTAAATAGCCGGTGAGGCCAAGGGTTTGGCCGGCGGCAAACCAGAGGTGGAATTTGGAGGCGTGACCGCTCGCTTGCTCGCGCCAAAGTAGCCCGGCGGCAACGAGGTAAAAGACGAGGAAGAGGGGAATGGCCGCAAAGATGTTGAGTTTCTGGTCGCGCTCAATCGCCGAAAACAATGGGGCGAGCCGTGTCCCGGCAAATTCGGTTTGCCGCGCTCGGACCAGGCGCAGGTCCAGGGCGAAGAGTAACCAGACCAGGGCGGCAAAGACGGCTTGCAACCCGTACCAAAGGAGGGGTTGGCCCAGGTTGGCAAAGCTGATGCCCTCGAACAGGGCGCAGGTGATATACAGAAAATTGTGCCCGAACTCGAGGGGCCACCGAATGACGGTAAAGGTGTGGATGACGGCCCGGGACCAGAAAAGAAAAATGAGGAGCAGGCCGTTCAGAGCGTACGGAAAATACTCGAACGAGCCGGCGGCGATGAGTTGCCGGGTGGTATCCGCCAGGAAATACAACGCGACCCCCTGGATGATGCTGACGAGGGTCAGTTCGATGTTGATGACCAGCCCGTCCAGCCGTTCCCGGGAGATCTCGACCTCGTTGAGGTTGGCGGCGTCCGGGGTCGCAGTCTCCTCGGGAGGCCCAGAGGCCAACGGTTTGGCGTTCTCAGCCGGAGGGGGCACGACCGCATGGTACGGGTTTCGGTGGCGAGTGTCGAGTGCCGGGTGTCGGGTGCCGGGTGCCGGGTGGCGGGAGTGGGGTGGGTCGGTGACGCGACGGCGGAGCGCACGGCGTCGAAGGGCCTCGTTTACAGGTCAACGGGATGACTTGCGCCGCTTCAGGCGCCCTTGATACGGGACGCAACCCGTTTTCGAGGCGAAGGTCTGGCGCCCGTTTGAGATTGAGAGCGGCTCCGTCCCCGGGCTCGCCGGGACGAAAGCGCCGCACTCCTTCTGTTATTTTCTATTATTTGAGGATATGTGAGATGCTCAGGCGGGATTTACCTCGGGACTCCGGCTCACGCATCCTCCTGTATTCTAATATGACTTGGCGAAGAGGACCCGGCGCGGGCTGGATTTGCCCGTGAAGATGCAGGTGCCGGGTTGATCGGGCCCGAGTTGCTCGTCAAAGGGGATACAGCGGATGGTCACTTTAAGGTCCTCTTTCACCTGCTGTTCGACGGCAGGGTCGCCGGACCAGTGCGCCAGGGCGAAGCCGCCGTGGATTTCCGGGCGCTCGGAATTCCTCGGGGTGAAGAAGTCGTAAAACGCCTCTTTGGAGTCAATTCCGACGGTGTGCCGGTCCCGGAACTCACGGGCACGTTCCTGGAGGCCGCTCTGGATTTCCTCAAGGATACGGGGCAGGCGGGCAGCCAATTCCGGGATAGGCAGGAATTCCTTGGCCTTGGCGGGGCCGTCGCGCCGGGCAACGGCGACGGTGCCTTGGGCGAGGTCGCGGGGACCAAGTTCGAGCCGGATGGGAATGCCGCGTTTGATCCAGTCCCAATTTTTGGTGCCGCCGCCGACGTCGCGCCGGTCAATTTCGACCCGGACGGGTTCACCGGCGTAGCTGATTTCACTAAGTTGCCGCTTAAGGTTGTCTGCGGCTTCCAGCACGGGGGCACGGTGCTCCGGCTTGGGGGTGATGGGAAGGATGACGGCGTGAGCGGGGGCGATGCGCGGCGGGAGGATGAGCCCGTTGTCGTCGGCATGCGTCATGATCAGGGTGCCGATGAGCCGGGTGCTGGCTCCCCAGCTCGTGGTCCACGCAAATTCCTGGGTGCCCTGCCGCGACAGGTATTTGATGCCGGAAGCCATGGCAAAGTTCTGCCCGAGGAAATGCGAAGTACCCGCCTGAACGGCTTTGCGGTCCTGCACCATGGCCTCGATGGAATAGGTGTTGACAGCGCCGGGAAACCGTTCGCTCTCGGTTTTTTCGCCGTGGTAAACCGCCAGGGCAAGGTATTCGCGGGCGAACCGTTCGTAAATACGGAGCATCTGGAAGGTTTCCTCGATGGCCTCGCGATCGGTTTCATGGGCGGTGTGCCCCTCCTGCCAGAGAAACTCCGCGGTCCGGAGGAACAGCCGGGGGCGCATTTCCCAGCGGACGACGTTGGCCCATTGGTTGATCAGGATGGGCAGGTCGCGGTACGATTGGACCCAGCGGGCGAAGGTGGCGCCGATGATGGTTTCCGAAGTAGGCCGCACCACCAAGGGCTCAGCCAGTTCCGCCGCGGGGGCAGGCCGCATTTTGCCGTCCGGCCCGACCTCGAGCCGGTGGTGGGTCACGACGGCGCATTCCTTGGCGAACCCTTCAACGTGGGCGGCCTCTTTCTCAAGGTAACTCAGGGGAATGAAGAGCGGGAAGTAGGCGTTCTGGTGCCCGGTGGCCTTGAACATGGCGTCGAGGTAACGCTGGATGTTCTCCCAGATGCCGAATCCCCACGGCTTGATGACCATGCATCCCCGGACGTCAGAGGTTTCAGCCAGGTCGGCCGCACGAACGACCTGCTGGTACCATTCCGGGAAATCGTCTTGCCGGGTCGGTGAAATCGCGGTGGAGGCTGCGTCAGGCATAGGAAAAGCTTTGGAGGAAGCGCCGGAAGAAATCGGCCCCGCGTTCGAGTTCCGCAACTTCGATGTATTCGTCGGCGGTGTGTGCCTGGCGGATGGAACCCGGCCCGACCGCCACGGCGGGGGTGCCCGCGGCGGCAAAGACGGCGGCGTCACAAAACCACGGGGCGCCCACGAGGCGGGCGCCGAGGGAAGCGAGCCGGGTTACGTACGGATCTTCCGGGCTGGTCAGGAGGGGATCGGAAATTTTGAGGGCGGAAACCGAGGCGGGAACGTGCGATTCTTCAAGAAACCGCTGGATGGCGTCCAACATGCCTTCCTGGCCCGGCAACGTGCGGATGTCAATCTGGGCGCAGCAATAGTCAGGCACGACGTTAATTTTCGAGCCGCCCTGGATGAGGCCGAGGCTGATGGTGGGCGAGCCCAGCACGGGGTGCGGGTTGGTCGGTAAGATTTCCGGGAAATGTTTTTTGAGCCCGGCGTAGACCCGGGCAAGGAGCTCAATGGCGTTTTCACCCAAGTCCGGGGCGGAGGCATGCGCGGCGCGTCCCCGGGTTTCGAGCCGGAGCCAGCAGGTGCCCTTGTGCGTGTAGACGATGTCCAGGCCGGTCGGTTCACCGACGATGACGAAATCGGCGGATCGATGTTTAGCGCACGCCTGCGCCCCGAGCTGGCCGGCCTCCTCGTCCACGAGGCCGGCAAAGGCAACTTCAACGCCCTGGGAACGCAGGTCGATCTGGGCGAGGGCCCACAGCATGGCGGCCATGGGGCCTTTGGTGTCGGAACTGCCGCGCCCATAGAGGCGGCCGTCCCGGATCTCGCCGCCGAAAGGGTCAACGGTCATGCCGGCGACGGGCACGGTGTCCAGGTGGGGCGCCAGCAGCAGGCGGGTGCGCGGGTATTCCGCAGTAAACCGCCCGTAGACGTTCGGGCGCCCGTCGATCACGTCCTCGTAGGTTACGTCCGCGCCGAGGCCGCTCAGAAAGTCGCCCACGAATTTTGCGATCACCGCCTCGCCGGCCGATTCCGGAGCGCCGGCAGGATTTTCACTGGGAATCTGCACCAGGGCCTGGCAGAGCTCGGTAACGGACTGGTAAGCTGACGTTTTCATAGGTTTCTTTCGGCGCGGGTACTTACGTACACTTACATACTTCTCCACTTATCCCTTGCATACTGATCCCTTTCGGGGACGCAGGGGTGTTGGTTACCGTGGCCGCGTGTTCCGGTACCATTCGACAAAACCAGGGACGCCGACCTCGACGGGAACGGCAGGCTGATAATTCAGCAGGGCGCGAGCTTTAGAAATATCGGCGTAAGTCTGCGGCATATCACCGGCCACCGGCGGCTTGAACCGGATCTCGGCGGTTTTACCCAGGGCGTTCTCGATCCGCCGGATCACGCTGAGGAGGTCGACGGTGGCTCCTTCACCGAGGTTAAACACTTCAAAACGGGTCCGGTCATACGCGAGCGCGGCGAGGATGCCCTGCAACGTGTCATCGACGTAGGTGAAGTCGCGCCGGGCGCTGCCGTCGCCGTAGACTTCGATGGGTTGCCCGTTGGCGATGAGGTCAGTGAATTTGTGGATGGACAGGTCGGGCCGCTGCCGGGGCCCGTAGACGGTGAAAAAGCGGAGGCAAACGACCTCCAGCCCGAAGAGGTGAGCGTAATTCGAGCACAGGTGTTCGCCGGCCAGCTTGGTGCTGGCGTACGGGCTGAGAGTCTGCACGAGGGGTTGGTCCTCGCGGAAGGGCACCTCGCGGCAGGCGCCGTACACGGAGGAGCTGGACGCGAACACGAACTTGCGGGTGCCGTGCTCGCGAGCAGCGGCGAGTAAATGGTGGGTCCCGAGGATGTTGGTCTGCAGGTAAAGCGCGGGCTGCTGGACCGAAGGACGAACCCCGGCGCGCGCCGCCAGGTGAACGACGGCTTCCGGCTTGAAGTCGGCGAACGCTGCCTGCACGGTTTTTTCGTCGCGGATGTCACCCCGGAAGAGGCTGATTCGATTTCTCGCGGCGGCGAGGTTTTGGGTTTTGATGGCCGGATCGTAGAAATCGTTGAAATCGTCGAGAACAGCGACCTGCTGGTCTCGCGCCAGCAACGCTTCAACCAGGTGCGACCCGATGAAGCCGGCTCCGCCCGTAACAAGAACTCTCATTGCCAAACTCTCAATGCTCTCATTGGCTGGTGAGCGCGAAGCTGAAGTCAAACCGGCTCCAGGGCAAGGTGGAAGTGTCGTCAGGCGCCAAACTGCGGAAAATTCAGCCCGGGGTACGCGGAGTCGGCGCGGGGGGCGGACCAGGGCCGCGGCATCGTAAGGTTGAAAAAAGCGGGTTCGTCGCGGTAATTGGTGAGCATGGCCGACTCCAAGAAAGGGATGGCGAGAATCAAGGTGCCGCGACAGACGACGCCATCGCCGCCGGCTTCACCGGCCGAGCCGGCGCCCGGACCGGCCCCGCTGCTAAGCACCAGCCACCGGTTGATGGCGCACGTTGACGCTTCCCGTCACGACTCCTGGGTAACGCCGCTGGCCGGATTGCTACTGGCATTTTCAGTCATTTCGCTTATCATCCAACTACTGATCGCGTTCAGCTGAGCCGCCCACGACGAGCGCAGGCGCGAACGCTACCACTTTGGCATATGGCTTCTTCATCTGTTCTGCATCTGACGGAATCGAACTTTTACCAAACCGTACGTGAGACCCAGGTTCCCGTGTTAGTGGATTTCTGGGCAACCTGGTGCGGCCCATGCCGTATGATCGCACCCGTGCTCGACGAGATCGCCGCTGAAAAGGGTGAAAAGGTGCGCGTGGTTAAGGTTGACGTCGATAACAACCGCAAATTGGCGGAAGACTTTCGAATCAAAAACATTCCTACGTTGCTGTTTTTCAAAGGCGGCGAACTGCGTGACCAAGTGGTCGGTCTCACTTCGAAAGCCGACCTGGTCTCACGCCTCGACTCGCTGAAATGATTGTCTGACGATGGGTAAACAGCGCGCGGATTTGCGGTGCAACTCCGCGCGCGAGTTCGTTTAAGAGGATATGTACATGCTCGCATTTGGGGCCCCAGGGCCCTCGGAGTGGATGCTGATTTTGATCATCGTCCTGGTGTTGTTCGGCGCCAAGCGGCTGCCGGAACTGGCCCGGAGCCTTGGCCAAAGTATGAATGAATTCCGCAAGGCGCGGGAAGAGTTTGACAGGGAATTGCAACAGGCGGCCAATGACGTCAAAGGCACGACAACGGCGCAGCCGCCGCGCACTTATACGCAGGCACCTCAGGTGGCGGCGCCGGTTCAGCCGGCGGCCCAAGTGCAGCCGGCACCGGGCACCCAGCCGGTGCAACCGCGGCAGCCCGAGCCGCCTCAAGGCACGGCGAGTACGGCCGGCACCCCGCAGACGAGTGATCCGGGCAGGCCGCTTCCGGGTTAGGGAGATATCAGGCCGGCGGGGTTGCCGGTTAGAGGCCGATCGTTTTCAGGGCTTGGCGTGCTGGTGTGCCAAGCCCCTTTTTCTTTTTTCCTTGTTCTCCCATCCTGCTGCGTTTGATGAAGCCCATCACCTGGTTACGAAAACTGACCAAACACGGGCATCGGGGTTACCCGATGGCCACCCTCATGTTCTACGGACCCGACGATCGGAAAGCCTCAAAAGCCGTCCTGGGCATTTTCGCTTCAAGGGGCGCCGAACCTCACTTGCACAAATGGTTTCGCGATTCGCCGAACGCAGACCTTCGATACGACGTCGGGTTGCAGAACGCCTGCCTTGAGATCATGCGGCGGGAAGGCGTCCGCAGCCTGGCGATGCTGGAGGCGATCAACGGGTGCCCGCACGAAGAGGGCGTTGATTACCCGCTTGGGCAGGTGTGCCCGGAATGCCCGTTCTGGGCGAACCGGCAGCGTCCGGTTGAGCCGCCGGGCGCGTTTGATGCCGATGGGCCCCGCACCATGGTCGAGTCTGCCATTGCGGTCTACAAACGGGAGCAATGGGGAGAGTTGCTCGCCGACGCAGCGGACCGGGAAAAAGTGAGCGCCACGTGGGAGGAATGGTACGCAAACCTGCAAGAGGTCACCGCAGAACTCGAAGCCCGGGGTGCCCGTTGCCGGCCGGTCCTGCTGGATATCGAAGAAATCAAGCAGTACTGCCGGGAACAGGGGGTTCCCAACAACGGCGCCGCGCGTGCGTCCCTGGCGGCCCGCAGAGCACAGCAAGATATCTGGTAACGCTCTTACCACCAGGGGGTGGCGCTTATGTCCCGGGCAAAAAATCTGACGGTGAAAGCGTTTGCCGAGGAATTGGAAGCCCGGCTGAGCGCTTTGAC
>JAFBAP010000138.1 GCA_019247695.1 Verrucomicrobiota bacterium
CCGGAGCGGCGGTTGGCGGTAGCCGGGAACTTTAGTGCCGAGTCCTCTCGCCGCCGCTCCGGGGCAAAGACGGCGTACTTCTTGCCAAGTGCCGAATGCAGGGTCGGGTGCCAAGTAACCCCCTCTTCCCGCCGTGGTCGCCGTGGCCCGCCGTGTTCGCCGTGTGAACCTCTGTCGTTGTGCCCGCCACACCCGCTGTGCCCGCCGTGCGACCGTGTGACCGACGCCCGGCATCTGTTTTCCAACTTGAAATTCGTAAGGCGCCGCCTGAGCCTTGCGCCGACCTATGTCGATCCAAGCTAGCCTCGAAGAATCGATACGCGCCATCCGGATGATCACCGGCTTGGAGGCCGAAGTGCAACGTGCGGCTGACCGGTTGCGGACCGCTCTGTTGAGCGGCCATAAGGTTCTGACCTGCGGCAACGGCGGCAGCGCCGCCGACAGCTCCCATCTTGCCACGGAGATCGCGTGCAGGTTCATTCAGGATCGCCGTCCGTTTCCGGCGATCAGCCTGAGCGCGGAAGGCGGGTTATTAACGGCAACCGGAAACGATTATTCGTTTGACGAAGTGTTCGCCCGCCAGGTGATGGCCTACGGGCGGCCCGGCGACGTACTGGTAGCCCTCTCCACCAGCGGGCGGTCTCCGAACGTGGTACGGGCGTTGGAACAGGCGCGAGCCCAGGGGGTCTCAAGTATCGTCCTCCTGGGGCGCGACGGGGGTCGCTGCCGTGGCCTGGGTGAGATCGAACTCCTGGTTCCGCACGACACGACCGCCAGAATCCAGGAAGCGCACAAAGTGATCATTCACCTTCTCTGCGAACTCATCGAACCCGACCTTCAGAAAGCGAGTTAACCCGCTGACGGCATGGGCTCGGGCAAACCTGCCGGAATCGCTCCCGGACACTGCGTTGTGACCGTCACCCGTGATTCCGATTTGCCGCGGTGAATGCCGGAGCGCAGGCATGCCGGGCCTGCATCCCGGGAATGCGGTCAATCCAAGCATGAGCGTTTTGAGTACCCTCCTGACCGTGATGAGCCTGGTATTCGGGGCTTTCATCGGCTCGTTCCTTGGCTGCGTAGTTTACCGGTTGCCGCGCGGCATCTCGCTGGTCCGGCCCGCGCGCTCCTTTTGTCCCGGCTGCCGGCGAACGATTCCCTGGTACCGGAATGTCCCGGTGTTCGGATGGCTGTTTCTGCGCGGCCGCTGTCCGGACTGCGGGGCAAGGATCAGCTTGCGGTACCCGTTGATCGAGGGAGCGACGGCGGTGCTTTTCTGGCTGGCGGCGGCAACGTTTCCACCGGCGCAAGCCGTGGTTTTCTGGCTGTTTTTTGCGCTCCTGCTGGCTGCGGCCTTTATCGATGTCGAACACCTGATCATCCCGGATCGTTTGACGTTTCCGGGAACGGCGCTCGGCATTGCGTGCAGCGCCCTGGTACCGGCCCTGCATGGGGCCGCGACCTGGACCGGAGGCATCACGGCGGCGCTGGCCGGCGCGGCGGTCGGATACGGTATCCTGTATGCAATCAGCTATTTCGGTAAGCTCGCGTTCGGCAGGTTCAACGTGATCTCGCCCGAACCGATCGAGTTCCGGTTCCAGACGTCTGCCGAGGGCGGCCGTGAGTTCGTGTTTGCCGAAGAAGTGTGCCCGTGGGACGAGCTGTTCTTCCGGAAAAAGGACCGGATTCGGATCGAGGCGCTGACCCTTGTCATAAACCAGTCGCCGAGCGATGCCCGGGAGGTGGTGGTCACGCGGGATTCGCTGGCCGTCGGTGGCCGCACGATCCCGCTTTCGGAGATAACCGATTTTGCCGGCACCACGAAAAAGGCCCAGTTTCCGCGCGAAGCAATGGGGCTTGGGGACGTGAAACTCATGGCGGTAATCGGCGCATTCCTCGGGTGGCCCGGCGTGGTCTTCAGCATTGCCGCGGCATCCCTGCTCGGCACCATGATCGGCGCCTCTTTACTGTTGCTGCGCCGGTCCCGGAACACCCAGATTCCTTTCGGGCCATACCTCGCGCTTGGGGCAATCACCTGGAGCCTGACCGGCCCGCGAATCGCAGGCTGGTACCTGATGCTGGTGACGGGTAACGGGTAACGGGTAACGGGTAACGGGTAGCGGGTAGCGGGTAGCGGTCACACCACGGTCACAGCGGGGAAGGATCACACGGCGCCGCGGCGGAACACGGCGACCACGGCGACCACGGCGGGAAGAGGAAAAGGTTCGGAGTTCGGGGTTCGGGGTTCGGAGCGGCAGAGAATGCCACAAATGACACCGGGTGTCGGGTAAAAGAGACGCTATGCCCGTCGTGTGACCGTGTGCCCCTGATCTGTGTAATCTGCGTAATCTGTGGATGTATCTCTCTTTTCTGCGTGCCTCTGCGTGTTCTGCGGATAATTCCGTCTTTTCGCCGTGGTCGCCGTGTTCCGCCGTGGCGCCGTGTGATCCTCCTCACCGTGGCCGCCGTGTGAGCAGCTCGCGCGCGTGTTCCAGGGCGAGCTTCGATCTTCCGCCGAGCATGCGGGCGATTTCCTGGATGCGCTCCTCCCCCGTCACCGGCCGCAGCGTGGTGCGGGTGCGCCCGTCGATGATGTCCTTGCTCACGCAGAAGTGGGTGGCGGCGGCGGACGCAACCTGGGGCATGTGGGTGATGGCCAGCACCTGGCGCGATTCGGCAATGGCGCGCATTTTCGCGCCGACCGCGTTGGCAACTTCGCCACCGACGTTGGCGTCAATTTCATCGAAAACCAGAAGCCCGATGAGGTCTTCAGCCGCCAACGCCGTTTTGATTGCCAGCATCACCCGGGAAATCTCGCCGCTCGACGCGATGGCCCGCAACGGCTTGGGCGCTTCCCCGGGATTCGGCGCAAAGAGGAACTCGACCATGTCAAAGCCGTAGGGAGCAAGTTCCTCCGGCGTTTCGAGGTGCACTTCGAAGTGCGACTGTTTGAAGCCTAGTTCGGTCAGGTGACGCTGAACGGTAGGGGCGAGCTTCGCCGCGGCGGCGCGCCGTCTTTCAGACAACTGCTTGGCCCAGAGGATTGCTTTCTGGCGCTGAGCCGCCAGTTTTACCTCCAATTCCTGCCGGATCTCGTCCCGCCGGTCGAAACGTGCTAGCCTGCCGCCGAGCTCTTCGCGCAGGCCGATGAGATCGTCCTCGTTGCCGTGGTACTTGCGCTGCAGCGACTGGAGCAGGTTCAGCCGCGACTCCATTTCGTGGAGCGCTTCCGGGTCAATCTCGACGCGCCTTTGATAATCCGACACCGCCCGTTCGAGCTCCTCGATTTCGACGGCAGCCGCCTCGTACTGGTTCACAAAGGGTGCGGTCGCCGGATCGAGCCGTTCCAGTTCACGGAGCTGCCGTGCGATCTCGCCCAGCCGGTTCAAAATCGAATCGTCGGCCTGGCTCAACCCTTCACTGACGGCGGCCGTGAGCTCCAGGATGCGGCGGGCGTTTGCCGCGACGTTGTAGCGGTTCTGCAGTTCGGCAAGTTCGCCGGCGCGCAGTTCGGCAATGGTAAGTTCCTGGTGCTGGAACCGCCACAGGGCCAGGTTCTGGTCGGAAGTTTCGCTCGCCAGCGTCTCGAGCTCTTCCCGCAACCGGGTGAACTCGGAAAATTCCGCGCCGAACCGCTGCAAAAGCTCATCGGCATCCGCGTAAGCGTCAATGATCGCGCGCTGCTGGTCGCGGGAGAAGAGCGACTGGTGATCGTGCGGGCCATGGAGATCAACGAGGCCCGCCCCGACTTCACGCAGGTTGGCGAGGGTCGTCTGGCTGCCGTTGATGAACTGGCGGTTGGTTCCGCTGCCGGTAAACACCCGCTTGAGCAGCAACTGTCCCTCTTCGCAGGGCTCAATTCCGTGCTCTTCCAAGAAGAGGTTGAGCTTCGAGGTGTCGCCGAGGTCAAAGGTCGCCTCGACCGAACACTGGTCGGCCCCGGTCCGGATCAGGGATTTGTCCGCGCGTTCACCCAGCACCAGGGTAAGCGCGCCGAGGATGATGGACTTGCCCGCGCCCGTCTCGCCGGTCACGACGTTGAAGCCTGGTTTAACGCTCCAGTCCAGTGACTCAACGAGGGCGAGATGGCGAATCCGGAGTGATCGCAGCGTTGCGGGCACAGGTTGCTTATGTAAAGGTGGCGCGGTCCTTTTTCAATAAATGCTGGCGATCACCTTTCTGGGCACGGGTACCTCGGTTGGAGTTCCGGTGATCCTTTGCGGCTGCCCGGTTTGCACGTCTTCCGACCCACGCGACCAGCGTTACCGGTCGTCGATTTACGTCGACACCGGCGAGGCCGCCTGGGTGGTCGACACGGGCGCGGAGTTTCGGATTCAGGCGATCCGGGCGCGGCTACGCCGGGTCGATGCCACGCTTTACACGCACTCGCATGCCGATCATGTGATGGGATTTGACGACCTGCGGCGGTTCAGCGTCGAGAACGGCAATTGCATGCCTGTGTACGCCGCCAGGGAGACCCTCTCGGAACTGCAGCGCGTTTTCTACTACGCGTTCAGCGGCGAAGCGCGTTTCCCCGGGTATGTCCACCCTGAGGCGAGGCTGATCAACGGCCCGTTCCGGCTTGGCGAGACCGAAATCGTCCCGGTCCGGCTCGAACACGGCCGGGCGCACGTGATCGGGTTCGTTTTCCGGCAGGGATCGCGCTCCCTGGCAGCGTACCTCAGCGATTGTAAAAGGGTATTTGAGCCGGATCTGGAATTGCTGGCCGGGGTCGACACCTTGATTCTGGGCACCCCGTGTTTCAAATCGCTTCCTACCCACATGAATCTGGCTGAGGGCCTGGCGTTTTCGAAGGTCGTGGGGCCCCGTGCAACGTGGTTGACTCACCTCAGCCATGACTTTTTGCATGCTGCGGTGGAGAAAGAGTTGCCGGACAACGTTCAACTCGCTTACGACGGGCTGCGCCTGGAATTGGGGTGAGATGACGCTGGTCCTGCTGCGCCGGCTGCTGCTTTCAGCCCTGGCGCTGGGCGCCGCCCTGCCCCAGGCGGCTGATGCCGATGAGTCCCTCGCAAAGGCCGTGGTCGTCGTCTACAACGAAACGGCTCCGGAAAGTAAACGGTTGGCAGAGTATTATGCCCGGCGTCGCGGGATCGACCCGTCGCACCTTGTCGGGTTGGCCTGCTCGCAAGACGAGGAGATTGACCGGGACGCTTACGACCAGCAGCTTGCCGAACCCCTGCGCCGTACCTTCGAGCGGAATCACTGGTGGGAAGTAAGGACCGGCGCGGATGGCCAGAAACAGGTTACGGCAAACTCGATCCGCTTCGTCGCGCTGATCCGCGGGATCCCGCTGAAAATTCGTTTCAGGGCGATTTACCCCGGTGATCATCCGGACCCTGACACCCCGTACGGCATGAAGAACGAGGCGGCGGTGGATTCCGAACTCGCCGGTCTGGGCCTTTTCAGCCGTCAGATTTCCGGTCTGCTCAGGAATCCTTATTTTCGCAGCTTCAAACCGATCACGGACCCTGAAACCGACCCGGGCCTGATGCTGGTGGCGCGCCTTGATGGCCCCGCCCCGGCCGATGTCACCCGGATGATCGATGACGCGATCGCAGCCGAGAAAAACGGGTTGTGGGGCTGGACGGTGATTGATGAGCGCGCGATCCAGGACCCGGCCTACAAACCGGGGGACGACTGGCTGGAAGGGATCGTCGAGGAAGCCGGACGGCTCGGGCACCCGGTGCTGGTTGACCGGCAGCCGGGACTGATTCCCTCAGGGTTCCCCCTCAACAACGTGGTTTTATACTTCGGCTGGTACTCCGGACAAGCGGATGGCGCGCTGGCCGATCCGGGTTTCCGGTTTCAGCCGGGAGCGATTGCCGTGCACATTCATTCCTTCAGCGGCGCCAGCGTGCAAACCGCCGATCGTTTCTGGGTCGGCCCCCTGTTACGGCACGGCGCCGCTGCGACCACCGGCAACGTTTATGAACCTTTCCTGGGGCTGACGCCGGTGCTGGACATTCTTTATGATCGGCTCATCAACGGCATGACGTTCGCCGAGAGCGTGTATGCCTCGCTGGTGGGCATCTCCTGGATGACCACCGTGGACGGCGATCCGCTTTACCGGCCGTTTGCTGAGAATGCCACCGCATCCGGCGCACGCAGCAATAACCCTTGGCAACTTTACCAGAGCCTCGTGCTCCGGACCCAGGGCCAGCCGGATCGCCTGGCCGGGCTGCTCCTTCAGCAGGGTCCCAAAGAGCCGCTTAGTTATGAATTTGCCGGCCTGATTCTGGAGCGCGCCCGTCAGGACGACGAGGCGCTGCAGGCCTTTCTCAAGGCGCGACGGTCCGGGCGGAGCCGGGACGACCGGCTCCGGGCATTGCTGGAGGCGCTGAGTCTCCTGCGCAGGCAGGGCCGGACGGAAGAGGCGACCCGGCTGATCCGGCGCGAAGGGAACGAGTTCCGGGACGAACCGTCGCGGCATTTGCTCGAGACGTACGGGATGTGAGTGCCGGGGCACACGGTCACCCGGTCACACGGCGGGCACAGCGGGGTTGGCGGGCACGACGTAAGAGTTCACACGGCGAACACGGCGAACCACGGCGACCACGGCGGGAAGAGGAAAGCGTTCGGAGCTCGGGGTTCGGAGTTCGGAGTGGCATCGTGGGGTGGGTGCGAGTGTCAGCCTTAGAGTTGCCGCCGGGTCCTCTTAATCTGTGTCAATCTGTGTAATCTGTGGATGTTTCCTCTTTTCTGCGTCCTTCTGCGTTGTTCTGCGGAGGATTCTGTCTTCCCACCATGCTCCGCCGGACGATTGGAGCCGATGGTACGACGTCTCCGAACCCCGAACTCTTTCCCCCTCTTCCCGCCGTGTTCGCCGTGGCTCGCCGTGTTCGCCGTGTGAACTCTTACGTCGTGCCCGCCGAACCCCGAACTCCGAACTCCGAACTCCGAACCCCGAACTCTTTGCCCCTCTTCCCGCCGTGTTCGCCGTGGCTCGCCGTGTTCGCCGTGTGAACTCTTACGTCGTGCCCGCCGAACTCCGAACTCGCCCCCCGACACATTTAAACACAAATATATTTCAAGTTGTTATATAATCTGTTAGACAAGGGTTATGCGCGCCCACCAGGAGCACATCCCGCTCTACTTGCAACACGTTCAGGCCGGCGGTGATCGTTCCATCCGCGAGACGGATTCAAAAATGGGTACGGACGACCTGAGTCATCGCTGGTCCGAACTTGAGTGGCAAACGTTATGGTACGCCGGCGCTTGCGGAAAAACGTTCCGGGCCGTCAGCGGGGCGCTCATCGAGGTGCTCCAGTTTGGACGTTGGAATCATGAGGCCGGTCCGGATTTCGTCGACGCGGTCGTCCGTGTGGACGGAAACCCGGAACCGTTATGCGGCGACATCGAGTTGGACATGAGCGCTCCGGACTGGGAGCGCCATGGCCACGCCACCAACGACCGTTTCAACCGGGTTATCCTTCACGTTTTTCTGACCCGCCCCGGAGTTACCTTTTTCACCCGCACGGCTGATCACCGCGAAGTGCTTCAGGTGCACCTCCAGCGAGATCTCCCCATCGAACGGCTGACGTTGCCGGTTGCACGGGTTGCGCGCGTCAAGGCCGGGGCTTGCAGCGGGCCGATGCAGGGCCTGACGCCGGAAGAAGCGGACGGCGTGCTGGAAACCGCCGCTCAGGTCCGATTGGATCAAAAAGTTCAACTCCTCCAACGGGCCATCAAGGTGCACGGGTTCGAACAGGCGCTCTTCCAGCACGTGGCCATGGCCTTGGGCTACAAAGAAAACAAGCTGCCGTTCCTGCTGCTCACTCAGCGTGCGCCGCTCTCCATGCTGCGAGCCCAACTCGAATCAGCGGAGGCAGTGCTCTTTGGCCTCTCGGGTTTCTTGGAAAAGGCGTCCTTACCGGATTCCGCAGCAGAAACGGCTTCCGTTTACCTGAAGGCGCTGTGGTCAGCGTGGTGGCCGCGACGCGGCGAGTTGCATCACCTTGTCCTGCCGCTTGACCGGTGGCATCTCAGCTCTACCCGTCCGTCCAACCATCCCCAGCGCCGGTTGGCTGCGCTCGCGAGCCTCGTCCGGCGGTGGCCGGAACTTCAGAGTTTACCCCCCGACCTGAAACTGATCCGGCACTTTTTTGCCGGTTTGTCTCACCCGTTCTGGGATCACCATTATACCCTGGCTTCCGCCCCTTCCCCGCAGCCCGTGCGTCTGATCGGCTCGGCACGGGTTAATGACCTGCTTGCCAACGTTTTCGTCCCGCTGCTCTGGGTCGCCGGGCACCTTGACTGGAACGCCGTACGGCAGCTCCCGGCCGAACTCGATAATTCGCGGCTCCGCGCCATGCGCCAGCGTTTGTTCGGCGATACACCGGCCGCCGCCCAGGAGCCCAGGTACCTTTACCAGCAACAAGGTCTGCTCCAATTGGCGGACGACTTCTGCGCGGCCAACCAGCACGATTGCTCGCGCTGCAGGTTGCCCGCCTATCTCGCGGCCAGGCAATGCCAGGAGCGGAAAAACGCCGCGAAGGCCACGAATGAAGGGGGATCATCCGCAGAACACGCAGACAACGCAGAATAGAGGCCCATGGAATAGACTTTTCTTTTGGTGACATTCCGCTAGGGTTTACGCCTGGAAAGGCGTTTCCCTCCCGGCCCGTTGGGCCTGAGACCGATTCAGCCATCTATGGAGCAGCCTCCGGTGCCGACGCCCCCTGAGCCGGCATTCTACCCAGATAACTACTGTCTGAATGGTATTACGCGTCCCTCGATGGTCTGTTTCTCCTCCGAGCCATCGATAAACGCCCTTTTGGTCAATAGCAAAACCGTCAGTTCGGCCGTAGCGTGACAACTGTAACTCAAGAGACAGGGGTGACCCGCTCGTGGTAATTTCCAAAAGCATGATCCACGCTTATTTTTTCTTTTCGGCCGGACGCGGACGCACGGCGGCGGGATTCAGCCGCTGCGCACGACGCGCCGACCCGGCAGACGGAAGCGCCACGGCCGCCCTCCAAACCAATGATTAAGGCAACTTCCGGGCTGGACTCTCGGGTCCTCGGCTACACCACGCTGCGGCTGGCCGTGGGCATGACGATGCTGGTTCACGGCGCCGAACGGTTCGGCCACGTGTCCCAATTCGCCGACGGGCTTGTCAAGACGTTCGCCAACACCTGGCTGCCGCGTCCTGCGGTGCTGGGCTTCGCCTATGTGACGCCGCCGGTCGAACTGGCCATCGGTTTGATGGTACTGCCAGGACTGTTCACGCAGCTGGGACTGTTGTGCGGCGGCTTGTGGATGGTGGCGCTGATCTTCGGGAGCACGCTCATCGAGCAATACCAGGCGGTGGGCGTCCAGCTCGTTTACGCGCTGATCTTTTGGGTGCTGCTCCATTTTCTGGAGGCGAACCTGCTTTCTGTGGACCAGTGGCTGGCTGCACTCAGGCGCCGGTCGCAACGGCGTTAAAGGTCCATTTACAGGCCGAAATACGCGCTGCTCTACTCTCAACCACCCTTCCAGAACACGGAACCACAATAGGGGAGGCGGATCACGGGCCGGCCATTGCGTCAGCACAAAAAGCGTCTTGCCGTAGGGTAGCTATTTAACCTGTCAAGCAACCGGTAACTCTTCCCCTGAAGAGAGCGTCAACACGGATTCGATCAACGGCAGGTAAGCAGAGTTATTCAACCGTGATCGGTAGCTCTGCCGGTATGTGCCGGCGTTTAATTCCTGCTTGAGCCAAGCTGCTTCCTCCAGTAACACATGCAGGTTGTGCGTGGCGCGATTGCAAAAGCCGCGAATGCCGTTCTCTTGCAAACCCGCCAGGGGATTACGGAGGCATGCAGGACATTGGCAAGCGCCGAGCGTCGCTCGTTCCTCGTCGGTGGGAACACGGCCGCGCCACTTTCCGAAGTCGCCAACCATGCGGTCACCGCTGCCGGGGAGCTGGACAATGCCGCGTGCCGCACGATTCCGCCACCCACTGGAATCCACTGAGTTAACGCCAAGCAAGGCTGCAAGATGCAGGGTCGCGGTACCACCAATACCGAAAACGTGGATTTGCTTGGCCGGAAACTCTCGGCGCACCTGTTGCAAACTGGCGAGGATCTCAGCATACGGGAGCGCCTTGGGGCTACGCAGAAGATTCGGGACCAAGCCACCCAACGCGAGCCGATCTTTGGCCGCAAGCTTGGAGTGGCTTTGGACGGCGGCGATGTATTCTGCCAAAAAGGATGATATGTGGATCACCGGAACAAAGCCATCGTGTTGATAGGCGCGATTGATCCGCATCGTCTGCTCAAAGCAGGCTTCCTGGTCGCAGCGCGGCATTCTTGGCGTCGGGATAGCGTCGAAACGCACCGGATACCAGTCCGGCCTGGCTCGGCGCACAAAATCGCCGTAAGCGCGAGACTCCCCGGTGCCGCCCTGTCGAAGAAAATGGAAGGCACCATTGTCAAGATAAACCTGCACGTCTGCAGGCGTACCGAGAAAGGCATGTACGCCGTGTCGCATGGCTGCCCGGCGCTGGACGGCGTTCCGGTGAAAGTCTGCGTAGGAAACCATTACCCCCCGCAGGTCCGGCAAATAGAAACGCGACCGTGCATCCCAGACGCGCGGCTCGAGATTTCGGAGACTTAGCCCAGCGACGACGAGCATTGTCAAGGCTTCCCTGATCTGGCAGCTTTCACCACCTCGTCCGCGGCTGTTTTCATCTGGTCCAACGCCACGAAAGCATCCTCCTCCTCACGCTCGCCACGTGACGCTGGCGGTTTTACCTTCACGAGCACGGGAAACGAGATGAATTCCCCGGTCAAGATGGCCTCCCCTTTATCAAGGTTTGTCAGCATCCGTACGTCATCCTCACCCAGGCTTTCCACCACACGCCGCACGAAGTTCTGGTCTGCTGGATTGATCATTTTCATGATCACGTAGGAGTTGCACATGGAGAGCGCCGTCTCATCCAAACGGTTCGGACGTTGGCTGATCATCAGCAGACCTACCTGAAACTTGCGGCCTTCCTGTGCGATCTGGCGTGTGACCGCAATGGCCCGCTCTTCTGCTGCAGTCGTTGCTTTACCCGGGGCAAAGTTGTGCGCCTCCTCCAGCACCAACAGCACCGGGAGCTTTAGATTGTCACTGACACGCGCTCCAAATATCGCGTCTGCGATGAGGCTGTAGATGGTTGCCTGGAAGTCTCCGGTGTAACCGGCCAGTGCGATCACGCTGACCCGACCATACTTGACAAGCTCAGTCTTATCTGTCGGCAATGGCTGCGCGTTTGTGGTCGCAATTTTGCGGTTAGTTTGCTCCATTCTTCTGAGGACACTCGCAGTCCTGTAGGTGCGCCATTTGATGGCCTCTAACGTGCGTAGCTGGGGTTGAGAGTAATCAGACAGACCGGCCCAGCACCATGCCTCAAGTCGCTGTGCATCCCCCGGATTCGCGTCGCGTGCGGACGCGTGACCCGCTTCTGCGAGATTCGCAAGAAGCCACATGTCCGGCCGCACACCGTACTTCCTAAGATCATCTCGATCGAGTCGATTGGCGAGCCAAGCAACGCGTTCGTGCATCTCGCCTTTGTCTGCTGTATAGAAGTCCTTGGCAGCATTACAGAGGTCGCCAAAGATGAG
>JAFBAP010000139.1 GCA_019247695.1 Verrucomicrobiota bacterium
GCGAACGAAAAATGCCACAAATGAAGCGGGCGCCGGGTGCCGGGTGTCGGTCACACGGCGGGCACAGCGGATTTGGCGGGCACGACGTAAGAGTTCACACGGTCACACGGCGGGCACAACGTAAGAGTTCACACGGCGAACACGGCGACCACGGCGGGAAGAGGAAAGAGTTCGGAGCTCGGAGTTCGGGGTTCGGAGTGGCATCGTGGGGGGCAGGCGCGAGTGTCTGCCTTAGCGTTGCCGTCAGGTCCTCTTAATCTGTGTCAATCTGTGTAATCTGTGGACGCTTTTCTTTTTTCTGCGTTCTCTGCGTGTTCTGCGGATGATTTTTAATCTGTGGATCAGCTGCGCAGGAATTCCAGCATCCCGGCGAGGGCGCGGGCGCGATGGCTGAGGCTGTTTTTTATCACTAAGGGGAGCTCGGCAAAAGTCTCCTGATAACCGCGAGGAATGAACATCGAATCGTAGCCGAAGCCGCCGCTCCCGCGTTCGGCCGGGATCACTTCGCCTTCAACCACACCGGGGAAAGTCCCGAGTACTTCCCCTTGGCTGGCGAGCACCATGACGCAGCAGAACCGGGCCGGGAACCGGTCGCCGGGCAGCTTCGCGAGTTCTTTCCGCAGCAAATTACGGTTACCGGCGTCCGTGGCGTTAGGACCGGCGAAGCGCGCAGATCGAACCCCCGGCGCGCCGTTCAGGGCGTCAACTTCCAAGCCGGAATCATCGGCCAGGACCAGCCCGGTCACGTGCCTGGAAATCGTTACCGCTTTCAGAATGGCATTATCCTGGAAAGTTTCGCCGGTTTCTTCCACCTCAGGCGCATGCGGCAGCGTCGTCAGATCTCGAACGTCCCATCCGGACCCGAGAATCTGGTGAATCTCTCGCGTTTTGTGCGCGTTTCTGGTCGCGATCAGGAGCGTTTGCATGTGCACGTCGAGCCGGCCCTACGCCGGCCCGTCCAAAGGTGATCGTAACGTCGCAGAAGCAACGAGTAAACTCGTCCCGTCATCGCTTGCAGTCAGGAAAATTTTCGCCGCATTCGCAAAATGAGACATAATGGAGCATCCTGAAAACTTCCGGGTACAAGTGTGAGTGCTTCGATGACTGAGCGACGTAAACAATTTCCATTCACCGAATTCGAGCCCAAATGGCAGCGTTACTGGGATGAGCACAGGACGTTCTCGGTGCCGAACCCGGGCGCACCGTGCTTCGATCCGGCCAAGCCCAAGTTCTACGTGCTGGATATGTTCCCTTATCCGAGCGGCGAAGGGCTGCACGTCGGGCATCCGGAAGGCTATACCGCGACCGATATCCTGGCGCGGTACAAGCGGATGCGGGGTTTCAATGTGCTTCATCCCATGGGTTGGGACGCTTTCGGCCTGCCGGCGGAGCAGTTTGCCATTCGCACCGGCCAGCACCCGTCGGTGGCAACCGCGCGCAACGTGGAACGCTTCAAGGCCCAGCTGAAAAGGATCGGGTTCAGTTACGATTGGGAGCGCGAAATCAATACCACCGATCCGGAGTACTACCGTTGGACCCAGTGGATCTTTCTCCAGCTGTACCATTCCTGGTTCGACCCTGAGAAGGGGGCTGCCCGGCCCATCAGCGAACTCGCCGAGAAACGGCGCCGCGAGTTTCCGGACGAACCTGCCGCCGAGCTGCGTGCTTTTCTCGACCGGCACCGGCTTGCCTATGTGAGTGAGGCACCCGTCAACTGGTGCCAGGAACTGGGCACCGTCCTGGCTAATGAGGAAGTCGTGGACGGCAAAAGCGAGGTGGGCGGTTTTCCGGTCGTGCGCCGTCCCATGCGCCAGTGGATGCTGCGGATTACCGCGTATGCCGATCGTTTGGTGGAAGAGTTGGGGGGGCTGGACTGGCCTGAGTCGATCAAGACGCTGCAGCGCAACTGGATCGGGCGGAGCGAGGGTGCCGAGGCCCGGTTTCAGATCGATGGACGACCGGAAACCATCCCCGTGTTTACCACCCGGCCCGACACCCTGTTCGGCGCCACCTACGTCGTCCTGGCGCCGGAGCATCCGCTGGTTCCAACCCTGACGAGCGCACCGCAACGTGCCGCGGTCGAGGCGTACCAGACGCAGGTCGCGGCGAAATCCGACCTTGAACGCACCGATCTCGCCAAGGAAAAGACCGGCGTTTTTACCGGCGGTTACGTCATCAACCCGGTCAATCGGGCAAAAATCCCGGTCTGGATCGCGGATTACGTCCTGGCAACCTACGGGACGGGCGCGATCATGGCGGTGCCGGCTCATGACGAGCGCGACTACGATTTCGCGCAGAAATTCGGCCTCGAAATCCGGCCGGTGGTCGCTCCCCCGAAGCCGGTGGAAGGCTGCTTCACCGGAGAGGGAACGTCGATCAATTCCGGTTTCCTGAACGGCCTGGCCACACCCGACGCCAAGCGCAAAGTCATCGAATACCTCGAGCAGCAAGGGTCGGGGCGCCGGACGGTAAACTACAAACTGCGCGACTGGCTGTTTTCGCGGCAGCGCTACTGGGGTGAACCTTTCCCGGTCGTCTGGCGTGAGGGCCGCCACGAAGCCCTGCCCGAGGCGGAATTACCGGTGATCCCTCCGCCGTTGGAAGATTATCGCCCGACCGGTACGATCGAACCGCCACTCTCAAAGGCCAAGGACTGGATCCGGCTGTCGGATGGCGCGAGCCGGGAGCTTAACACCATGCCGCAGTGGGCGGGATCATGCTGGTATTACCTCCGCTACCCGTCGCCCCATGAACACCGCCGGTTTGTTAACGCCGAAGCGGAACGCTACTGGATGTCAGGCGGCAAGCCGGGCGGGGTTGACCTCTACGTCGGCGGTACCGAGCACGCCGTGCTTCACCTCCTGTACTCGCGATTCTGGCACAAGGTGCTTTACGACCTGGGTTACGTTTCGACCATCGAGCCGTTTCAGCGGCTCGTAAATCAAGGCATGATCCTCGGCCAGGATAACCATAAAATGTCGAAGAGCCGGGGTAACGTGGTTAACCCGGACAATGTAATCGCCGACTACGGCGCGGACGCCTTGCGGCTTTACGAAATGTTTATGGGGCCGCTGGAAGCGACCAAACCGTGGAGCATGAGCGGCGTCGAAGGCGTTTACCGGTTCCTTGCCCGGGTCTGGCGCCTGGTCATGGAGGAAGACCAGGAAGGCCGGTGGCAGTTGTCGCGGACGGTTGCGCGCCAGGCGTTGACGCCTGCCCAACAAAAGGTCGTGCACGTCACGATCAAGAAAGTAACTGACGACGTTGAGGCGCTTGCGTTCAACACGGCGATCGCTCAGCTCATGATCTGCGTGAACGAATTTACCGGCGCTGAAGCCCGGCCGCTGGAAGCGATCCGCACGCTCCTCCTGCTGTTGAGCCCGTTTGCACCTCATCTGGCGGAGGAGCTTTGGGAGCGGTTAGGCCAGAGGTTTGCCCCGGAGTTGACGGGCCTGGTTTCCGGGCAGCGCTGGCCGGAATTCAATCCCGCTTACCTGACCGAGGATCAGGTCGAAGTGATATTACAGGTCAACGGCAAGCTCAGGGATAAGATCACTGTGCAGAAGGGATTGGAAAAGGATGCCTTGGAACGCCAGGCACTCGGCTCTCCAAAGGTCCGGGAGCACGTCGTCGGCAAGACCGTGCGCAAGGTCATCGTCATACCTGACAAGCTCGTGAACGTGGTAGCCGGGTAGAATGCCACAAATGGAAGAGAGTGTCGGGTGTCGGGTGTCGCGCGTCAGCCCAGGAAAAACTGCCGGCAAGGATTGGAGGCCTCGGCGCCATGCGCACGAGCCGTCGAAGTCACGCCTCCGCCGCATTTACTCGACGCGACACTCGACACCCGGCACTCGACACTCTCTTCCATTTGTGGCATTAAAACAGAAAACCCGGCCCCATGTACGGGGCCGGGTTTTCGTTAATGCGCGTAAGGTTCGCGAACCTGAACTGACTGACTGACTGGTTAGTAGTCCATGCCGCCCATGCCGCCCATGCCGCCCGGAGCTGCCGGGGCCGGTTTTTCCTTCTCCGGCATCTCGGAAACGAGGGCTTCAGTGGTCAGCAACAGGCCGGAAATCGAAGCCGCATTCTGCAGCGCGGTCCGGGTTACCTTGGTCGGGTCGACGACGCCGGCCTTGAGCAGGTCAACGTATTCACCCGTCGAAACGTCGTAACCTTCGCTGCCCTTGCGACCCTTGACTTCCTGAACGATCAGGGCGCCTTCGCGGCCGGCGTTGGACGCCAGCTGGCGCAGCGGAGATTCCACCGCACGGCGGACGATCTCCAGACCGACCTGCTCGTCGCCTTCAAGCTTCAGGCTGTCCAAGGCTTTCTGGGCGCGGATCAGCGCGACGCCGCCGCCGGGCACGATGCCTTCTTCCACCGCCGCGCGGGTGGCATGCAGCGCATCTTCGACGCGCGCCTTCTTCTCCTTCATCTCCGTCTCAGTCGCGGCGCCTACGTTGATGACGGCTACGCCGCCCGCCAGCTTGGCAAGACGTTCCTGGAGTTTCTCCCGATCGTAGTCCGAAGTGGTCTCTTCGATTTGACGACGGATCTGGTTGACGCGCCCCTGAATCGCGGAGCTCGAGCCTTCGCCCTCCACAATGGTCGTGGTTTCCTTGTCGATCGTCACGCGCTTGGTGCGGCCGAGGTCATCCAACGTGATGTTCTCCAGCTTGATGCCGAGATCTTCCGTCAGACAACGCCCGCCGGTAAGCACCGCGATGTCTTCCAGCATCGCCTTGCGACGATCGCCGAAGCCCGGGGCCTTAACCGCCGCAACCTGCAGCGTGCCGCGCAGCTTGTTGACCACCAGGGTGGCCAGCGCCTCGCCTTCCACGTCTTCCGCGATGATCAGCAGCGGACGGCCGGCCTTGGCGACTTTCTCCAGGACCGGGAGCAGGTCTTTAAGGCTGGAGATCTTCTTTTCGTGAATCAGGATGTAAGCATTCTCAAGAACGGCTTCCATCGTCTCCGTGTTAGTCACGAAGTAAGGCGACAGGTAGCCCTTGTCGAACTGCATCCCTTCCACCACTTCCAGCGTCGTCTCGATCGACTTGGCTTCCTCCACCGTGATGGTGCCATCCTTGCCGACCTTCTCCATGGCATCGGCAATGATGTCGCCGATGGTTTTGTCCCAGTTGGCCGACACCGTCGCGACCTGCGCAATCTCGGTCTGGTCAGAAACCTTCTTGGAGATGTTGCGCAACTCTTCCACGATGGCGTCAACGGCCTTCTGGATGCCGCGCTGAAGGTAGGTGGGGTTGGCGCCGGCCGTCACGTTCTTCAGGCCTTCGCGGAAGATGGATTCGGCCAGAACCGTAGCGGTCGTCGTTCCGTCACCAGCCACGTCCGAGGTCTTGGAAGCGACCTCACGAACGAGCTGAGCGCCCATGTTCTCGTAGGGATCCTCAAGCTCGATTTCCTTCGCAACCGTCACACCGTCTTTGGTGATTGTCGGGCTGCCGAACTTTTTATCGAGGATCACGTTGCGGCCGGAGGGCCCGAGGGTCGCCTTAACGGCCTTCGCGAGTTTCTCCACGCCGCGCAGCAACGCGTGACGCGCAGACTCATCGAATTGCAATTGTTTAGCTGCCATAAAACTTTCCTAAAAGTCGTTTAATGTTCTGTGGGTACCAGTTAGCCAAGAATGCCGAGGATGTCGTCCTCGCGCAGGATCAGGTAGTTCTGATCGTCAAGCTTGATTTCGGTGCCGCCGTACTTGGAGATCAGCACCCTGTCACCAACCTTGACATTGAATTCGATCTTCTTGCCATTCTCGTCAACCTTGCCGGTGCCGAGGGCAACGACCGTCCCTTCCTGCGGCTTTTCTTTAGCCGTGTCAGGAATGATGATCCCACCTTTCTTGACTTCCTTCTCTTCGAGCGGCTGAACGAGCACGCGATCGGCGAGAGGTCTTACGTTGATTGCCATATGGATCGTATCCTCCTTTTAGTTTGTTGCTCCTTAACCAGCGCCGCAGCGGCGAAGGATGAACCGCCGCGGTACCGGAAACTACGTTGGCGATAACAGCGCGTTATCAGGGTAGATTACTTACCCCTCCGCTTGTCTTCGTCAACTACCTCAAAGTCCGCATCGACGACCCTGTCATCAGAGCCGGCATCGGTTTTCGGCTCCTGCGCGGGGCCGGCTTCCGGACCCGCCTCAGGACGCGAACCCGCCTGGGCAGACGCCTGCTTGTACAGGTCGGCGCTTACGGCCTGGAACTTCGACTGCAGATCGTCGCTCGCCCGCCGGATCGCGTCGAGATCATTACCGTTGAGCGTTTCACGAACCTGCCGGATCGCGTCCTGGATGGGCTGTTTGCGGTCAGCCGGTACCTTGTCGCCAAGCTCATTGAGCTGCTTTTCACACTGGTAGGCCAGGTTGTCCGCATTGTTACGCGCTTCCACCAGCTCGTAAGCCTTGCGGTCTTCCTCCGCATGCGCCTCCGCATCACGCCGCAGCCGTTCAACTTCGTCCTTCGTCAGGCCGCTTGAACCCGTGATCGAGATCTTCTGCTCTTTACCGGTGCCGAGGTCCTTGGCTGAAACGTTCAGGATTCCGTTCGCGTCGATGTCAAAGGTAACTTCAATCTGCGGGACCCCGCGCGGAGCGGGCGGGATGCCGTCCAAATGGAAAGTGCCGAGGTTCTTGTTATCCGAGGCCATGCGGCGTTCACCCTGGAGCACCTTGATTTCAACCCCGGGCTGGTTGTCCGCCGCCGTCGAGAATACCCCGCTCTTACGGGTAGGAATGGTCGTATTCTTCGGGATCATCGGGGTAGCAACTCCACCCATGGTTTCGATCGCCAGCGTCAGCGGGGTCACATCAAGCAGCAGGACGTCCTTCACGTCGCCACGCAACACGCCGCCCTGAATCGCCGCACCGACTGCCACCACTTCATCCGGATTCACACCCTTGTGGGGTTCCTTGCCGATGAGTTTGCGGGCAGTCTCCTGCACCTTGGGCATACGCGTCATGCCGCCCACGAGCACCAGCTCGTTGACGTCGCGCTCACTCAGTTTCGCATCCGACAGACACTGTTTAACCGGCGGGATGGTGCGCTGCACCAGATTATCCGTCAGCTGTTCCAGCTTGGCGCGCGTGAGCCGCTTTTGAATGTGCTTCGGCCCCGTCGCGTCCGCCGTGATGAACGGCAGGTTGAGTTCGTACTCTTGTGAGGATGACAAGGCAATTTTGGCCTTTTCCGCTTCCTCCTTGATGCGCTGGAGCGCGTCAGCCTGGCGGCTCAGGTCAATGGCCGTTTCACTGCGGAACTCCGCAATGATCCAGTCCATCACCGCGTTGTCCCAATCGTCGCCGCCCAGATGGGTGTCGCCGTTGGTGGCCTTGACTTCGAAGACGCCCTCCCCGATTTCGAGCACGGAGATATCGAATGTACCACCGCCCAGGTCATAGACCGCAATCTTCTCATCCTTCTTTTTATCCAGGCCATAAGCCAGCGACGCCGCCGTCGGCTCATTGATGATACGAAGGACTTCAAGCCCGGCAATTCGCCCCGCGTCTTTGGTCGCGTTACGCTGCGAGTCATTAAAATACGCCGGTACCGTGATCACCGCCTGGGTGATGCTTTCGCCAAGCTTCGCTTCCGCGTCGGCCTTCAGCTTCCCTAAAATCATCGCCGAGATTTCAGGGGGAGAAAATGTTTTGCGTTCCCCGCCGACCTGGACCTCGACATAAGCATCGCCGTTCTTTGCTTTAACGACTTTATAAGGCACCCGCTTCGCTTCGTCCTGCACTTCATCAAATTTGCGTCCCATGAAGCGCTTAATCGAAAAGATCGTATTTTGCGAGTTGGTGACCGCTTGCCGTTTGGCAGCTTGTCCGACCAGACGCTCACCGCTCTTGGTGAAGGCCACGATTGACGGAGTGGTACGAGCCCCTTCGGAGTTCTCTATTACGACAGGCTCACCACCCTCCATCACCGCCATGCACGAGTTCGTGGTGCCAAGATCAATACCAAGAATTTTAGCCATAAACCGGTGCACGGCGTACTGCAAAACGCATGCCAATCGCCGCACAAAGTTAAACTTGTTGATTACGAACCGTTTAAGTAAGAACGCGTGAGCCGGCGCGCCTTCCGGGTGCGCCATCCTGGCGCAGTGCGCCACGTGCACTGCGCCAACCTGTCTAAACGGAGCGCGCCAACTTTTTTCCCGGTAACTATAAAAATTCGTACTATGTCGAAAACCGGCTCGTCCCTGTCGCCGGTCGGGAATAGCGCTTTCAATTTGAGTCCGTCTGATCTCAAAATGCGTTTCTACCTATGAACGAGGCACCGGGGAAGGTTCAGGAACCAATGCGTACGGCCGATGAGGTCGAAACGCAGGGCGTCCAGGTCGGCGAGAGGGACATCGTTTTCGAGTGTCCCCACTGCGAGGGCGAACTCGTGGTCGACCGCGACGGATCGGGCCTCGACGTACCGTGCGCGCTGTGCGCCAAAATCGTTAACGTGCCGGCTTACCAGGGACCCAGCCTGCAATTCCTGCAGACTGCCACCGCCAAACTGGCGGACGCGTTGCAACAAACGCGCGCAGCGCCGCCGATGCGTTTTTCGTTTGGCGGAAAAAGCCGGGCCGCGCTCGACAAACGTCACCAGGAGCTGCAGCGCCTCGTTCGGGAAACCCGCAGCCGGTTGAGCGAACTGCGAGGGTTGCTGAACCATTCGAGAATCCAGGTGCACCGTTACCAGCTCAAGGTCGAGATGACCGAAGCGAAACTGGCCGAGCTTGAAGCCGAGTTCACGGCTTTAGAGCAAGCCGGGCAGCAGAATCAGGCCGGCCAGGATGCGCTTCCCCTCTCCGAAAGCGCGTAAGTGCGTCTTCTGAAGCGCGGGCCGGCCTGCAGGAAATCCGGTTGCATCCGGTGGCGATTGCCCTCAAAGTTGTGGGCTCAATCCGAGGATGGGTGCCAGAGTGGTCGATTGGGCACGCCTGGAGAGCGTGTGTACCGCAAGGTACCGAGGGTTCGAATCCCTCCCCATCCGGAATTGTTGCAACCTGCTCAGAATCAGGGCATTGAGTATTGAAACCCATGATCCTTGAGTTGATTTGATAACAAAACTGATAACACGTCTCCGGAAGTCCACGGTCGGATACCCGTATATTAAAATCGAAGTCGGGCTCGCTTTAGTTATCCGTCTCGTTATTCAATCGAAAAGCATTTTCCTTGAATAACGAGCTTTTCGATTTAATCACGGTTTAATAGTGCAGCCCGAAGATTTTCCCTCTCGAAATGCTGGCCGCTGCCAAAAGACCTTAACGGGGTATTGGGCGTTCATACCGAACCCGCTACCGCCCCGTCTTGAGGTCGATTGGAGACTTGCTGGCCTTCTCTCCGAAGCCGATCGAGCACTGGCGGAGCTTTCCGGGGCGGGGCGCTTGATCCAAAATCCCCATCTTCTAATACGGCCTTACCTCAGAAGGGAGGCCATCCTTAGCTCCCGGATTGAAAACACCTTTGCCGAGATGGAGGAGCTTTTCCTGTTGGAGGTCGAAGAAGAGGAAAAGCCTCGAAGCCCAGATATTCGGGAAGTGGCAAATTATGTCCGCGCTCTGGAGCATGGACTTGAGGCCGTCAAGAGCTCTCCGATCAGTAAGCGGCTAATCTGCGACCTGCACAGGATTTTATTGGCCGAGGTTCGCGGCGGCAAGACCTCAAAGACACCCAGAGAATTTCGCAGAACGCAAAACTGGATCGGGAAACCAGGGTCGACCTTGACGACTGCTACGTTCGTGCCTCCTCCTCCAGATGAAATGCTGGACGCCTTGAGCGATTGGGAAAAGTATTTGCACGGCGAATCCATCGCGCCTGCCTTGGTGAAATGCGCCCTTCTCCACTATCAATTCGAAGCCATTCACCCTTTCCTCGATGGTAACGGGCGCGTGGGGAGGCTCCTCATTACCCTCTTTCTCTGTGAGCGCAAGTGCCTTTCACAGCCCTTGTTGTACTTGTCCGGCTTTTTCGACGAGTACCGGGATGATTATTACCGGAATTTTCTTGCCGTCAGTCAGAATGGGAAGTGGAGGGACTGGATCGAGTATTTTTTGACCGCAGTACGAGAACAAGCTCGATCTGCCCTCAAAGACGCTGAAACGGTGATCGATCTCTATAAGAAATATCTGGCGAAGCTTAAAGAATCCTTGCGCGCGCCTAAAACGGCCGCGGCCATTTTAGATGCTTTGTTCGAGAACCCGATCATTTCCATTTCCCGCTTTGCGAAACGGAGTGGGCACAGCTTTCCGACCGTTGTTAACGGCATTGAGTTCTGGATCGAGAAGGGACTCCTTAAAGAAATTACGGGTCGTCAACGGAACAGACTTTTCCTCGCTCAAGAGCTGCTGACCGTAATGGCCGCCTCAGAGAGTAAGAGGCCCGCCCATTCACCTGACGAATTGAGAGACCAACGAACCCAGGCGGAATCACCTCAATGAAGGACGCACGCCACTATTCTCGGTTTAAACCATTTCTGAATCGGGATGTATGCCCTTCCTGCTAACGTCTACGCATGCCCACCAGGATCTGATATCATTTCGACGGGCATGGAGGCAAAAATTTGTGTTCCTTCCCAGGCGTCCTGCCAGCGTTACACCTATCAGGCCGTATAAACGGTCCAGGCCCAACGGGCGGGGAGACGGTTTGATGGCCTGAAGGGCCAAAGGAACTGAGCCCAGGGTTTACCCCACCGCCATTTAGTTAAGGGCCGGCGGATGGGGGCGCTTTTGTCCCGAAGGGACGGCTGATCTTAGCCAGGGACTTCAGTCCCTGGACGGGGCATTTAAGAGCGATCGCGTCCTGTAGGGACGCCTGAAACGCTGGTCCGAAGGGTGCCGACTCAGCGGCCGGCCAAACCCGGCGCGACCATCGGCGACGAAAACCCGAACGTCCCCCCAATCTTTGACGCCCGCCTTCAGGCGTCCCGACGGGACGCAAACCCCGGGGGAACGCCCTCACAGGCATTAAGTCCCTGGCTAACCTCAGCCGTCCCTGCGGGACGAAAGCGCCCCCATCCACCGGCCCTTAACTAAATGGCAGTGGGGTTTCACCCTGGAAAGGCGTTTCCCCTCCGACTTAGGAGGGCTCGATCGCGATTTGACGATTACCCAGGGTAAACTCTGGGCTAAGTTCCCTTGGCCCTTCAGGCCATCAAACCGTCTCCCGGCCCGTTGGCCCTGAGACCGCTTCAACCAGCTACGGAGCATCCTCCGGCGCCGGCACCCCCCTGAGCCGACATTCGGCCGAGATAACTGCCTGAATAGTATAACTACGTGTATTCCCTGTTCCCTTCGAGGGAGTTGAGACGGGGGCAAACGCGGACGGACGGCTTCTGTCGGCCCAAGGGTTCGAATCTCTCCCCATCCGGGGGTTGGTCTTGATCATTTATCCGGGCAAACCCACCCGGATCGCATCTTCGTCCGGGTCAAACAGGTGCACGTCTTTGAGCTTGAAATCGTATCCGACGGAATCGGCGTGTTTGAAGTCATGAAACCCTTTGACGCTGACGGTCATCCGGTTTCCGGTGGGAGTCACGCCATGGATGTACGTGAGGTCTCCCAGGCCCTCGACCACTTCGATGGTGAGCAGCCCTTTGCCTTTCTGAGGGGGGCTCACGGCCAGATGCTCAGGACGGACGCCCAGAGTCAGCGCGTCGTTCGGAGCAATCCCCGGCATCGCCTGCACCGGAATCTCGAGCCGGCCGGCCGTGAAATCATCGCTTTGCACCGCCACGCTTTGTCCATGGACCGCCGCCACCCGCACCTTCAGGAAATTCATTTTCGGCATCCCGAAAAAACCGGCCACGAACAAATTGGACGGGTGCAGGTATAACTCTGCGGGAGAGCCGATCTGTTCGATCCGACCCGAATTCAAGACCACGATTTTGTCCGCCAAGGTCATGGCTTCCATCTGGTCGTGGGTCACATAAACCATCGTGGTTTGTAACTCGCTGTGGAGCTTGGATAATTCGATGCGCATCTGTGCCCGCAGCTCCGCATCGAGATTCGACAACGGTTCGTCGAAGAGAAAAATTTCGGGTTCCCTCACGATGGCGCGCCCGATTGCGACCCGCTGGCGCTGGCCTCCCGAGAGTTCCTTCGGACGCCGTTTCAGGTACGGCGTCAGCTGCAGGATGGCGGCCGCTCGGGCCACGCGTTCCCGGATTTCCTGTTTGGGACGGCGGGCCATCTTAAGGCCGAAGGCCATATTTTCTTCGACCGACATGTGCGGGTAGAGCGCAAAGTTTTGAAAAACCATCGCCACCCCGCGGTTGGCCGGATCGAGATCGTTGACCCGTGTGCCGCCGATCCAGACCTCGCCCGTGGTGACCGGTTCCAGCCCGGCGATAACGCGGAGCATAGTGGACTTGCCGCAGCCCGAGGGGCCGACGAGGACGACGAACTCACCGTCCTGGACGTGCAGGTTTACCCGATGAATCACTTCATGTTGGCCGAAGGATTTAACGATATTTACGAGCTTGAGGTCTGCCATGGCGGGCTGCGAAATAAAACCGGCTTCACCTACCAGACCCGGGCTCATTACGCAAGCGCGCCCAGGCCTGAACGGCGCCGGCAGGATCGCGGATAAGCTACCGCGGGTGGTTGGTCCTTCACTAAAAAATTTTCGAACTTTTGAAACTTCGATCCATTCCACGGGTTGAGGTGAGTGAGGTTTGAGCTCAAGCGTCGATCTCTGCGGATCGGAGTGCACGAGGTCGAACCGAGAACCTGAACTGTTGCTCAAAACTATATTGATATGAATAAAGCTATCCTCATGCTGGCTGCCGTCTTCTCGTTTGGTGTTGTTGGTGCCTACGCCCAGGGCGCTACGCCGGCCCCATCCCCTTCCACGTCGGCGTCGCCGTCGACCGGCACGAAGTCGATGAAATCCTCCAAAAAGCACCACAAGAAGCATAAGAGCTCCAAGACGGAAGCCCAATAAGCGGTTTTCGGATCGGACTCGGCGAATCTTTTGCCGATTGCCCATGGCGCTGCAGCGCCATGGGCTTTTTTTTGCCTGCCGCAGGCGCGCGGCCCTCAGGCGGCCTGATCCAAGACTCGCACCGCCCACCAGCCGCGCCCCGCGCAGAGGACCCTTGCCGCGGACTGCACGGGTAACTTGCGCTCTGTCAGCAGCTTACCGAATAAATGCCGCGTCGGGCACGTCTACCGATGAAACGATCAATCGACAGAGGGTTTTATGAAAAAGTTGCTTCTTTTGCTTCTGGCGGCGGTGGGATTGATCACCCTGGTGCCGCAGGCGGCGAAAGCGGATGTGGATTTCGGCATCACTTTCGGCGCGCCGGGGTATTACGATCCTTACCCGGTCTACTACGGCCCATACTACGGTGACCGGTACTATTACTACCGGCACTATCGCCCCTATTATTACTATCATCCCTATCACTACGGCTACTGGCACCGCTACCATCACTGGCGCCATGACCGGTACTGGCACCAGAGATAACGTCATCACGACTGAAACTGATCAAACTGATCAAATTAACCGCGAGTTGAGTTAAAAAAACAAAAGGCCCGCCGGCGTCCGGCGGGCTTTTTATTTTTTGAGCTTGCCGCAAACGAGGAGATCACTTCCCAGCCGGTGGTAAGAGACGTCGATCAGAACCTTGGTTTCCTCGTTGGAAAGCACGCCTTGCCCGCCTACGCTTACCACCGGACCGCCGCTGAGGAGGGGCGCGAAAAAGCTCCAGACCTCATCGATCAGTCCGAGGTCCCGCAATTGGCCCAGCACCTTGCCGCCGCCCTCCACCAGCAACCGCGTCACGCCGCGTTGGCCGAGGTCGTCAAGGACCGTCTCCCAGGAGGAATTTTGGAAGACAAGCGTCCGTTCACGGTATTCATCGGTAAAAACCCGGGCGGCGGCCGGCAGGTCGCCGGATCGGGTCACGACAACGCGCCAGGGTTGGAGATGGCGGCGCCCCACGCGCACCGTAAGCTGCGGATCATCTCTGCGGATCGTTTCCGCACCGACCAGAATAGCGTCTACTGTGGCGCGCAACCGCTGCGCCCTGAACCTGGATCGTTTGCTGGTCAGCCAGGTGGATTCCCCGGGCGGCCGGGTTAACCGCCCGTCCAGTGACTGCGCAAACTTGGCGATTACCCATGGCCGGCCGGTGGTGATCCAGCGATTAAAACCGGTGTTCAGATCACGGCATTCCTTCTCCAGGATACCGGTCGCAACCGGGATTCCGTGGGCCTGGAGAAAATTGATCCCGTTTCCGCGGTGCCGCGGATTGGGATCGATGCAACCGACCACGACGCGCCCGATTCCCGCGGCGAGGATGGCGGCGGTGCATGGAGGGGTGCGTCCGAAGGTCGAACAAGGCTCGAGGGTGACGTACAAGGTGGCGCCTGTTGCCGACCCGGGATCCTGAAGTGCTGCCAGGGCGGCCACTTCCGCATGCGGCCCGCCCGCGCGTTCGTGAAAACCCGCGGCGAGCACCTGCCCGTCTCGAACGATCACGGCTCCGACGGCCGGGTTAGGACTGGTCGTGCCGAGTCCCTTACGCGCCTGCCGCAGGGCGAGCCGCATGTACCGGGCGTCCGTCTCTTCGTCAGTGCTCATGGCTCATGAGAGTCCTTGAAGGCCGAAACCGACCTTGCTCACAGCTCGAAAAAAGCCCGCAGCCTTCGCAGGAGCCCTTCTTTTTCGGCGGCTTCCGCTCCCGCGTGAACGTTCCGGGCGGCTTGGGCCAGGCGTTGCTGGGTGGCCGAGCGCCTGGCCGTCAGGGTATCGGAAAGCTGTTCAGCGAGGGAGGGTTGCTGGCGCAGGAGCAGGCTCATCGCGTGCTTCGGGATTTCGACGACCTCGCAATCCTGTCTGGCCCGCACCGTTGCGCTCCGCGGTTCACCCGTCAGGAAGGAGATCTCTCCGAAGCATTCTCCGGCGTGCAGCGTACCCACCCGAAGCTCCCGGCCTTCCCTTTCACTTAGAACCTCCGCCATACCGGCGGCAAGAATGAACATCGAGTCGCCGGGCGCGCCGCGCTGGATAATCGTTTCCTGCTGGCCGAAACGCATCCATTTAGCCTCCTTGCTCAGTAGCTCGAGCTGTTCCGGGCTCAAGGCGCCAAAAAGCGGCTGCGCGGCCAGTAACTCCATCAGGGAACCGGCATGATCCCGGGCTCGCGGCTTGCCTCGCTCGAAGACGCGGACCGGGAAGGCGAAATTGATTTGCCGTCGTGCAAACTCGTACCAGCAACGGGTGCGGATCGCATCCACGATCTGGGGGTAGGCGCGCCCGTCGTCGATCCAGAACTTCAATTCATAAGCGACGGATGAATCGTCGAAACTGGTGAGAAACACGCGGGGAGCAGGGTCGGCCAGAACCCCGGAAACGGCGGTGGCGCAGGCGATCAAGGCATTTTTTACCTCGTTGGGAGGGACGGTATAATCGACTCCGACCCGGACGCGCATGGCGTGGATGTTGGTCGGGTAATAAAGGTTAACTATGGTCTCCTTGGCCAGCTGGTTATTCGGCACGTTGAAACTCACGTCGTCGTTATTGCGGAAACGGGTGGAACGCCAGGTGATCTCAACGACCTGCACGCGTTGTCCTTGTAAGACCAGCCAGTCGCCGACCCGGAACGCCCTGCCGGCCTGCAGGCCGAAGCCCGCGAAAAGGTTTCCGAGGGTGTCTTGCAAGGCCAACCCGATGATGATGGCGATCACGCCGGAACCGGTCAGCAGACCGGTGACCGTCACATGATACAAGGCGCCCAGGGCAAAAAAGCTCAGTCCGAGAAAGAGCAGGATGGCAACGACCTGGGGCAGAAAGCCGGGAATCCGCGCGTTCTCTCCGGGGTAACCGTAGATCGGCCAGACAAACCGGTAGAGAACGGCATTGAGCGGGAAACCGGCGAACACGAGGGCGACGAGGGCGAGTTCGCGAGCGTCCGGGAGGTGCTCGTGACACAGGCCCGCTGCGGCGAGCAGCGACCCGGCCACGGCCACCACGTGGTAAGTCCAGGAGAGCTGGATGCCGGCGCGGCGCTTCAGCAAACGGCCGAGCGCGAATACCAGCAGATAAAACGCGCCGGCCAGCAGAAATACGAGCACCCGGACAACCCGGTCATCTGAAAAAAGTGCTGACGGCATCTGGGGGCGCCCACTGATAACAGTTGACCAGCGGGGCGGCAACCTTTTGAGGGGAAAACAGCGACGCAGCGGCACGGGAAAAGGTCCCGGCCGCCCGAGGCCGTTGCGTTGCCCCCTTTTCAGCCGGCGGATTCAGGTGGCCACGAACTTTGTCCAGGCAGCGCCGGCCCTGGCCGATTTCACGGCCGTTTCAATAAACGCCATGCCGGTGACCCCATCGTCCACGGTCGGAAAATCGACGTCGGCCGGCACCGGTTGGCCGGCCACTTCGGCTTCGATGGCCCGGGCCGCCTCACGATAAATGTTCGCGAACGCTTCAATGAAGGCTTCCGGGTGGCCGGACGGCAGCCGGGTGAATCGCTTGGCAGCATCGCTCAGGTAATCGTTGCCGCGCCGGAAGATCTGTCTGGGTGCATCCTGGTACTTCATGATGAGCTCGTTGGGGTGTTCCTGGTGCCACTCCAAAGACGCTTTTGTGCCGTAGACCCGGATCGTGAGGTTATTTTCCTCACCGGCCGAAATCTGGGACGCGTAAAGGACGCCCTTTGCCCCTCCGCGAAAATGCACGAGCATATTACCGTCATCCTCAAGGCGTCGCCCCTCGACGAAGGTGGTGAAATCGGCGCAGAGTTCCTCGATTTCCAGGCCGGTAATGTAGTGCGCCAGGTTTTCGGCATGCGTGCCGATATCGCCGATGCAGCTGCTCGCACCCGCCCGCTGGGGGTCGGTGCGCCAGGCAGCCTGTTTTTGTCCGGCCTGATCGATCGGGTTCAACAACCATCCCTGCGAATATTCCGCCACGACCTTCAGGATATTACCGAGCGCGCCGGCCCGCACCAATTCGCGGGCTTCCTTCACCATGGGGTACCCCGTGTAATTGTGGGTAAGCACGAAGACCTTGCGGGTGCGCCGGACCAGGTCCCGCAGCTCCAGCGCCTCCTGCAGGTTGAACGTCATCGGTTTGTCGCAGACGACGTTAAACCCGGCTTCCAGGAAAGCCTTGGCGGCAGGAAAATGTGCGAAGTTCGGCGTGACGATCGAGACGAAATCGATGCGTTCACCCACCGGTAATTTCGCTTCCGCGGCGGCCATCGCCTCGTAGCTGTCGTAAACCCGTTTGGGGTCCAGCAACAGCAGCGCGCCGCTCTCATGCGACTTGTTCGGATTCGACGAAAACGCGCCGGCCACCAATTCAATCTTGCCATCCAGGTTAGCGGCCAACCGGTGCACCGCACCGATGAACGCGTCCTTGCCGCCGCCGACCATCCCCATCTTCAACTTGCGTGACATGACTCGATTCCTCCTCCTTTTCAGTCCTTTACCGTTTTTCCCGATCGAAGGCGGAATCGAAAGCGACCCGGCTCGGGGTGAAATCGTAACTTCTGACGTTTCGACAGGATTCCGTTGCCCCGTGGACGCGGTCCATACGGATGTCCTCCCATTCGATGGAAAGCGGGCCCTGGTAGCCGATGTCATTAAGCGCCACCATGATTTCTTCAAAATCGACGTCGCCGTGACCGATCGACCGGAAATCCCAGTAACGGCGATAATCGCC
>JAFBAP010000140.1 GCA_019247695.1 Verrucomicrobiota bacterium
AAAAAGATCCACGAAACCGGAGCTTGACATGGGCATCTCGCACCCATGATGCCACGCCGAACGCCGAACGCCGAACGCCGAACGCCGAACGCCGAACGCCGAACGCCGAACGCCATCACCGTCCGAGCCAAGCCCATGGAGAACGCCGGGGCGACGCCGGCAGCGTGCCGGAGACGCATGCGGCAAGGAAGCGGTCGATGTTTTGACGGCAGCGTTCAGTCAGGGCCGACGGGGCCGGCGGGACCGTGACGGGTGCTTCCTGCGCGTCTGCGCCGAGACAAAAAAAAGCATCCGGCGCCGGTTCGCCAAGAACACAATCGACCGGTGCCGCCGGATCGGCGCCGGTGATGAGGAGGTAAATCGCCGGGGCGGGAGCGAACTGCTCGAGGAAGCTGGCGTAAAACCAGAGGTTAGCCGGCGCCGCTCCATCCGGCGCCCGGAGACGCAGCGAGCGAGCCTGGCCGCCGGCTGAGGAATTCTGCTGTCCCATGGCCGGATGGCTCACTTCTCGGGCCAAAACCGCCAGGTTATCCCTGAACGCCCGCTCCTGTCCCGATCCCAAAACCTGCGGCGCGACGCTCGGGGTCACGGGTTTCCAGCGGTTCAGGTCATAGCCGTCGCGTTCCAGGATGCTTTGCACTTCCGGTTGGCCGGACGCCTGGCGCGCCTGTGCCCCGGTTCTCGCCACGTAGTCAAGGTAGATCTGAACGCCTGACGACCCCGGCAGCTCACTCTGGACGCAACACACAAACGGAAATTGTGTCCTCCCCTTCCCGTCCACGGAGGGCCAGAACGCGCCGACGATGGACTGGCGGCCGCGGCTCCACACGAATCGATGATTGAAGGCCGGCGTCTTGGCGGCGCCGGTCGCATCACGCCAACGGCCCGCTGCAACCTGCAGGGCGATGCCCTGCCGGTAAAGGACGTCTTCCAGCAGTGCCAGCGATTCAGTTTGGGCGCCGATCAAGCCGAGGTGATCGTTCCAGGCGGGGTGCTTGCCGAAGGCGGCCAGGTAAGCCCGGCCGCCCAGCTTATCGCGCAAGAACACTTTATTGAACCGGCTCATCGGCGAAAGCCAGGTGTCGTGTCGGCCGGAATCTTAAAACAAATCGCGCAGGCCCAGAGCGTCGAGCGTCGGCCAGTTTTGGGCCGGGGGCAACGGTTGCTCAAAAGCCAACTGGATCCAGACAGCCGTCGGTTCTCCCGGCTTGAGCGGCACCCGCCAGATCTGGCCGCTTGCATCGACGGGTTTGCCACCGAACCGGGAGATGGCGCGGAGCGCAGCCCAGTTTTGCCCGCAATCAACCACGTCGGCGCCTCCGCCGGTCGGGGTGTGAAATACGCGGAACTTAAACCCTTCGTTAAGTTTTAGTTTGGCCAGCATCACGTCGAACTGAGAATCGAGCGCCACGATCCGGCTGCGCCCGAACAACTCGACGGCATTCCAGTTCCGGGGGTTATAACCCAGGTCCGGCGGCGGGGTCGGCGTCGGGGTGTCGCCGACGAAGAGTTGGCTCAGGAGTGAGCGCTTGGGCGGAGCTCCCGGCGGAGGCGGCGTCGATGCAGGAGCCAGGTCCGGCCCGGACAGCTGGCGTTGCGCCTGGCCGTTCACCATCGTAATGGTCACCAACCCGAGCGACCCGTCCGGATGCATGATCGCATCGGTAAAGGCGAGCAACGGATTCAAACCCTTCGTGAACTCGACCAGTGACTGGCGAGGCGTCGCGGGAATCCTGGCGAAGGTGTCCGTGTTCAGGTCCTGGTGAATCATGCCGACCAGTGACTTGGCCTGTTTGATCTGGTCCACGCTCATAGCCGAATTGTCGGACGCAGGCGGCCAAAGCAGCGGAAAACGAAGCAACTGCCGGAGGGCGGTTTTGGCCTGGCGAAGGTAATTGAGGGCAAAGGCCTGTTTCTGCGTCTGGTCGACGCGCCCGATGAAATAACTGCACGTCGTGGTGAGTTGTTCCTTCATCTTTCCCTGGTAGTCTTCGACTTTCGACTGCAAAGCCGCCAACGCCTGGGAGAGTTGCTGGACCTGGCTCCAGTTCTTGTTCAGCAACACCATCCCGTCGCGGTAGTGATGCTGAGGCGCACCTGCACGGCACTCCTGGTAAAGGTTCCAGCGGACCAGGTAGGCAGGCTGGCCGCCCACCGGACTTAAGGAAGCGTCATCAAGCCCTTTGAACTCCGCCAGTTGCGGTTCGGGAACAGCGGTTTCCAGCTGCGCCTTGAGCTTTTGGGTGATGTCGGCCAGCGCGGCCTTGACTTCTCTGAGCAAGGTGTATTTCGGATCATCGGTAAGCGCCGGCGGCGCAAGCACCTTGGTGACGAGCGATTTATCGTCAGGTTTACCGTCGGGTTTCGGCGTCGGCAGGACCCGCTCGATCTCGGATTGGATCACGAAAATCTGGCCGAACCGCGACTGGCTGCTGATCGTCAGCTTTTGGTAAGCGGAGAACAACGTCTCCGGGCCGTCCTCGAACAGACCGGCCTGCCGTGCCGCGGCCAGTTTTTCCTCCATGGCGGCCTTGGAACTCTGCAGTTTATCCATGGCGGCAGCCACTTCCCGGTCGCTGGTCTCCGGATCGTCTTTGATGTTTGCCTTGGCGGACAACGCCGTTTCGGCGGCCTGGTAGGCGCGGACGCTGTCGGCGAGCTGGTTAAGCAGCTGCACGTTTGCCGCGAGGCTGTTCAGGTGCACGCGCGCATCTGCAACCAACCGGTCCAAACCGGCGCGGACGGCTGCATTCTGTTGCAGGGTATCGCCGCCGCTGGTCCAGGCGGACGCCCAGGAACCCCGCGCGTCGGGGTTTTGCCCGTAGGTCCAATCCATCACCCCGGAAAGGTTGCGGGCACCCTGCTTGTCGGAAACGTACTCCAGCAACGGGCTCAAGATCCGGTCACCGAGCCCGTCGGTCTTGGCAGGGTGTTGCAGCGCATCGATTTCCAGCCGGACCAGGGCCGTCAATGCCTTAGCTTCGAGGGTGTGCACGCGGTCGGCCGGCCGCGGGTCGCCGCCGCGGCCCGGAATTGAGCCCGAAACCGGGCCCTGCATTTTACGGCGGGCCGCTTCCAGAACCGGTTTGATCACGCCGGTTTCGAATACGATCCGCTGAGCCCGCGCCCGTTCCCGGTCCGGGTCCAAACCCCAGGACGTAAAGGGTCGAAAAATCCACGGCACGCCCAGCGGGGTGCTGACGAGTTCGCGCAGCGCCTGATGAAAATCGGCCAGGGAAAGGTCCGGGCGATGAAATTCAGACTTGGTTCGGGCGGTGAAGCCGGGCCCTACCGGGCGGTCCCCCTGGTACCGGTAGAGGCTGGAACCGGCCGGGTCGGGGGTGACGATCGGCTGCCACTTGCCTTCGGTCCAACCCTCGGTCGCGCGCGCCCAGAAGCCGGTCTGGTTATAGACGTTTTCCCGCAGAGAACGGTACCCGAGCAAGCCGATCGCCAGCAGCACCAGGAGGCTGGCGGTGCCGGCGCCGAACAAAGTCAGCTTACGCCGCAGGAGCATGCCTTCGACGTCAGTCGCGCGAGTGACCAGGCCGTCCTCACGGAACACCTTGTCCAGAAAGAGGTCCCGGAGAAAATAGGAGCGCTCCCGTTCCCAGGCCCGGCCTTCCGGCAGGGCTTCCACCGGCATTCCCAGGGCTTCGGCCAGAACCTGATCCACCGCGGCGCCTTCGCGCATGGAGGAAGTGAAATAAATTCCGCGCAGGAACAGCGGACGCGACGTCCATTGGCCGGCAACAAAAATGATCTCAAGGTAACGCCGGAGCCGGTCGGCCAGGGCCTGCACGTTATGGGGCAATTCGTAAAGGCGGTCGACCTCATCGGTGCGACGGCCATTCGGCTGGGCCGGGGTCGGATCATGCAACAGGCGGAAACGGCGTTGCTCGAGGCGGCTGGAGACGACTTGAAGATGCTCGTCAACCAGTTCCGGCCGAAAAGGAGCATCAAGCGGCGCCGGGTTTGACCACCCGAACATTTGCTGCTGGCTGCGGACGTCAGGCAGATCGTCGAAAAATTCGCGAAAACCGTTGATCAGATCAGCCTTGGTCACGAGAACGAAAGCCGGAAACCGGATCTCCAGCTGGCGTTGAACGTTTTCGAGCTGCCGTGCGAGCCGGCCGGCCTTTTGTTCCAACTCCTCGGGCGTATCCCGCAGCAGGCTGTCTGCCGGGATGGCAAGCATGAGGCCGTTGACCGGACAATGCGGGCGATGCTTTTTCAGCAGGTCGAGAAACTCACGCCATTCATTGGAGGTGCCCGGTTCAACTTCGTTGAAGAGCAGGCGGCCCGCCGTGTCCAGGATGACGGCGTAATTGGTAAACCACCAGTTCATGTTGATGGTGCCGCCGACGCCCTGCAGGGTTTCCTGCAAACCGGGCGGGAAACCGACGTCCGAGTGGCGGATCGCCTCGGTTTTGCCTGCCCCGGGTTCGCCGACCATGAGGTACCAGGGCAGCTCGTAGATGTCTTTGCCCGCCGCCTCGAATTTCTCGACCCCTTTGGCGAAGTTGCGGCGCAGATCTTCCAGACGGCTGCGCGCAGCCGGATCGAGCACACCACGATGCGCGGCGGTGGTGACGATTTCGCCCTTCAGTTCCGCAGCCTGGCGCTTGCGTACCCAGAAAAGGAGGAACAGATACAAGCCGACGAGGATGGCCAGAAACAAGAGCCCGATCGCGACGATCATGGCGACTTGCACCCCGAAAAATGCCGCCGCCCCGATCAGCGTCGTCGCCAGCAGGACGACGATGACGATTTTAACCCAAAGCGCCAGGGCGTTGAAGGCCTGGATGACATAGGAGATTTCTTTCATGGGAGCGCTCCGGTGCTCAGTGCGGCCGGGTTGAACGCGGGTCGAGGGTGGCGATGGCACCCGTGGTTCCGGTAATGGTCAAAACGGCCGAGCGGAAAAGGTAGATCTCAACGGTGGCGACGATCAGGCATAGACCGGCGAAGACCACGGCCAAACCGCCGAGCTTTGAAAACCGCGGCTGGATCAGGTCACGGGTATCGACGTACTGGTAGGCTTCCGGGCTGATCCGGTCCGGACCCGACTGCATTTCTCCCGTGCGAAGCCGAGCGGCGATGTCGGCCATTTTACCGCGCAGGTACTCCGGCTGGCCCGCGTACCACCCGCAGAATCCGAGGCCCAGGCCGGTGTAGAACACCCGGAGCCGCTCGGTGGCTTCGGCCGATGAATCGGCCAGGGTCTCATCCAGAAGATCGAAAAACTTTTCATCCCCGGCCAGTTCCTTGCGATCGTAAGCCAGCCGGTGTTGATGCCACGCCGCGGCGGCTGGTAAACCGCTCTCGGCGATCATGGAATCGACAAAAAAGATGAGGGGCATCTCCAGCTTCGCCCATTGGGCGCGCAGAACGGGATCGGCCTCCGCGCGCTTTTGGAGGTCGCTCAGCAACGTCTCGATCTCGGCGCGGAGCTGCTCGTAAGTTAGATTTGCGCCGCCCTTGCGGCCCATCCGGTTGAGCAGGCAGATCTTGTTGAATAACGGTTCACAAAGCTCGAGGGGCGTCATGGCAGCGAAGGAAGCGGGAGGGTTGGGAGCGACCTCGTTCCGGCCGGTTTAACCGGGCGAGACGTAAAGTGCACTCGTTAGCGGGTTCGTAGATATGATACTCCTCGTAGACGGAGAATACAGTACGGTGGTCAGCAGCCAGTCCTAACCGGCCGAGCCGTTCGCTCTGGGGAGAATCATGTAGAGGGTCAGCTCGTAATCCGCATTGTCGTGCCCTGTCCAGCGGGCCACGACGCGCTTTTCGGCCTGGATCTGCTGCCAACTGCGTCCGCTCTCGCCGCGGAGTAATCGATAGTAATACAACCCTGACTGAGCCGGCAATTCCAGTGGGGGGAAGCGCTCTTCCTTCAGCATCACCCCGCGAATGGCACGGCTGGCCATGCTCTCCGGCATCAGCTTGAAACGGTCCGCATCCTCCACCAACCGGGCGAGCGCCCGCGGATCTTCTTTCGTGCGAACGGCCAGAAAATAATCGACGGGGCGCGTCAGGTGTTCATCGCTCAGCGTTGCCCGGTGAATGCCGTGATCGGGAACGAAAGCGACTTTGAGGAAACTCGGGGCCACGCCGCCCCGCAGCAACTGCCGAATCTTGGCGCAGACCTCGTCGAACGCGGGGTACGGGCTATCGTGCTGGTAGGGCGCGCAATCGTAGAGGTCCCGGTCGGGCTGAAGTGCGGCTAACTCGCCCAGGAATTCGCGCAGTTCCAGATAGACGTCAAAAGGGGCAACCTGGGGCACCTCGACCAACGCTTCCAGTCGTGCGCCGAACCGGTTCAGGGTCCGGAGCCGCATGATTTGCTCGAACTGGAGGCCGCGCATGGTGTCGATGCTAAAACCTCCCCGCGTGACCTGGACTACGAGTTCGCGCCGGCTGGCCAGGACCTGGGAGCTCAACTCCCGGACTAACTCACGCAGGGCGGGGGAGCCTCCCATCACCAGGCAAGGACCGACAAATTCAGGGTCACGTTGGGGGAGGCCGACCTCTTCGCCGGCCGTGCGGGCAACCCGCAGCAACGGGATCACGTCCAGGTCCGACCGGTCCTCGTCGTCCAGGAGGAGGCGGGCGTTCACGCGGCGGTGTTGAACGGGCTTGTGGTTTTCACCGGTATTCTCGTCGGCCACGTCCGACTCGACCACGCGGTAGAGGATTTTCGACCGGGCATCCGCGCGATTGTTCGGGGACAACGAATTTGCACGGGCATCGAACCAAAGCGGAACGCCGAGGTAGATAACCAGGCGCCCGCGCGCCTGGAGGGATTGTTTCAGGTCGATCACCGGCAGTTCCGCGTCCTGCGGGAACCTGACTTCCTGGCCGCCGGGCATGACGGCGTGCAGGGCGCTGAAGCGCAGACGCATGTTTTCCAGATCGTCATTGGACAGGCGGGCTTCCACCAGCCCGTAGGGAAAGGGCCACTGCAGGCGGCGCTCATTCCAGAGCAGCTCCTGGAAGCCGCGCTGCATGCGTTGGAGGTGGTGCGGAAGCAAGAATAGGCCTTCGTGCCAGTGGATTTGCATAAAATTCGAGCGCGGGAAAAGCCGGCTGCGTCAGCTAGGATTTACGGGTGTCAGGTTTGGCGGTAAGTTCCTCGACGTAACTGACGACCCCGTTGGCCAGTTGTTCCTCGATCAACGGCCCGTTCAGCCCTTCCGCCAACTCCACATACCGGCGCCAGCAACGCTGCTCGACATTGGCCAGAAACCCGTAACTGCCGGTCTCGACCGAACTGCGGATCTTCTGCGGCGCATAGGAACTCAGGTACCAGCGGGCGAACGCTTCGCCCGCCGAGCCGAACCCCGAAACTAACGCCACCGTCAACTGCCGGGTACGCTCCAGGAACTGGGCGATCTGGTAGCTGGCCACCTCGCGGTCGCCCTGCAGGTAACGGCCAAGGAGCATCCGGAATTGGTCCGTCGACTCGCGCTTCAAGGCTGATTTCGGGGCCAGTTTCCTCCAGATGCTCCAGATGACGTGATCGAGGGTCAGGACCAATTCAGCCAGGGTAACAAACAATTTCCGGTAACGCTCCGGGTCCAGCGGTTCTTCAGGCCGCAAACCCAGCTTGCCCCGAAGTTCAGCCGGAATCGTGGGCGGTTCCGAAACGGTGACTAACAGACCGGCGGCCCGTAACCGATCATGGATCAAGGAGCGCTCCTCCGCCGTAGCGCCCTGGAATTTCTCGATGAGTGCATCGACCAGTCCGACGGTTGAAAGCGGCGCCGGTTTTTCCGGCGGCGGAGGCGGCGGGGGCGCCGTGTCGACCGTCGGAAAGAGCAGCGACAACGCATCAAGAAACTCCCCCCGATCCGATTCCGGCACAGCTTTGGTCTCGCGCTGAATCTCCTCGAGCAGAAAGCCGCTCCGAACCTCCGGAGATTGGTCGTTGAAGCTGGCCTGGATGACCCGTAGCCGGGCGGCAAGCCGGGTTGCCCATTCCAATGCTTCAGGCGCGGCGCGCTTCGAATTGCGGTCTAACTTCATCGCGGGCTAACCCCTGAACTCGGGAGAGCGCGAGCGTAAAGCCGCACATGCGCCTTTTGCAATCCAGAAAATGTCACGGCAGAAAATGCCACGAACACGGTAACGGGTAAAGAGTAACGCGTAAGGGGTAACGGGTAACTCGTAACGGGTTGCTGACGCCAACCCTCGGTCGATACCGGGCCCCACCAACCACGCCGAAAGAGGAACTTCGGGGTTGACATCGCCGGCTCACCCTCACCGTCGTACCCGTTACCCGTTACCCGTTACCCGTTACCCGTTACCCGTTACCCGTTACCCGTTACCCGTTACCCGTTACCCGTTACCCGTTACCCGTTACCCGTTACCCGTTACCCGTT
>JAFBAP010000141.1 GCA_019247695.1 Verrucomicrobiota bacterium
CCTTTAGGAGCCTGTAAAGATGCATTTTGTTACCTACAAGATCGGGAAGGCGCTTGCGCGACCATTTCTGCGCCGTTCCGGCCCGATCGCTCGTCTACTGCTTCATCGGCGGTTGCTGAGGCGTCCGTGGAAGAGCCCGGTGGTTGAGGTCGTCCGCGACGTGGCATTGGGCGACGTGCTGATGTGTACCCCGGTCCTGAGAGAAGTAAAGCGCCGGAACCCCCGATGCCGCATCCGCTTCTACACAAAATACGAGTCATTGGTAAAGGGGTTGCCCTATATCGATGAAGTCCTGCCGCACGAGCAAGCTCCTCCCGGCGCCGTGTTACTCCGGTATGAGCACGGGGTGCCGCCAGAGGTGCATCTGTCGCGCATTCTCGGCGACAGGATTGGTCTCAACGTCACCGATACTCGTCCGGATTGCGTGGTGCGCGAGGATCTGGTGGAAGGGTATAAGCAGGCCTTAGCGCACTTACCCCGCCCCCGGATCGTTTTCCTGCGCCGCGCCAGCGTCTGGACACCGAACAAGAACTGGCCTGATTCGAACTGGGTGGCATTGATCACCTCGTTGGCACCTAATGCCACCATGATCGAAATTGGCCAGAAGGAAGCGTCCACTCAGGCCATTGCCGGGCTGAACTATGTGGATATGCGGGATCAAACGTCATTGGAGCAACTCGTCGCGCTCATCGCCGTCGCCGATTTGTATGTCGGCCCGGTCTCCGGACCGATGCACATCGCCGTAGCCGTGGGCACTTCGTCGGTGACGCTCTGCGGAGGCTATGAAAGCCCACGCGGCTTACAACACGCCCCGGGCGTGAAGAGCACCGCCAATGTCTTCCTATCCTCGGATCTGCCCTGTGCCCCTTGCTGGCTGCGCGAGCCGTGCCCGATCGGTTTGAAATGCCTGACCTCCATCGCACCCGCGCAGGTCCGGGAAGCGATCGTCGGCGTGCTCGGCACGGCCGGCGATGTCCAGAGCAGTTCAGGAACCGGCTCAGGCCGCCGAGTATAGACCGGCGAAAGGGATCAAGCCTTATTCCGAGTACGCCAATCAGACTACCCAAAGAGATGCACCATGAAGCTTAGCGTTGTTATCTGTACACACAACCCGCGCCCGGCTTTTCTTTCCCGCACGCTGGATGCCCTGCGCGAGCAGACACTCCCGCTGTCCGAATGGGAACTGCTCATCGTCGACAATCTATCAGATCCGCCGGCTTCAACTTTGGCCAGCCTCGATTGGCATCCGGACGGCCACCACCTCCGGGAGGAGGTTCTCGGCCTGACTCCGGCGCGTCTGCTGGGCATCCGGAAGTCACGAGGAGAGCTGATCGTTTTTGTCGATGACGACAACATTTTAGATAAGGATTACCTGGCCAACGCCCTCAACATCTATCACGAGTACCCGTTCCTTGGCGCGTTCGGAGCCAGCATAGACGCTGAATTTGAAGTGGACCCGCCTGCGTCGATCAGGCCGTATCTGGAGAACCTCGCCATCCGGCCGGCTACGCGCGACTACTGGTCGAATATCAAGAGATGGTCCGAGGCTACCCCATTCGGCGCCGGCCTGTGCATTCGACGTGAAGTCGCCGACCTGTACGCAGAGCGTGTTCAGGGCGCTGGACTTCGTTTCAGCCTTGACCGGAGAGGCGTGGTCGGCCTCAACGGGGGCGGGGATATCGACATGGCGTGGACGTCGGTTTCGTTGAATAAAGGTATGGGGTGTTTCGCGCGGCTGCATTTACTCCATTTGATCCCCAAAGAGCGTCTAACCGAGGCGTACATCGAACGCCTGGAAATGGGCTCGGGGTATACCGAAACGATCCTTGAGCATGAACATGCGGAGCATCCGAATGCGCACGTTCTGCAAACCCACAGGAGAACATTCTGGAACACGGCGATTTACTGGGGCCGCTACCTTCGGTCATCCCCGCTCGGCCGGAGGCTGATGAAAGCCAGACGCGCCGGTAACAAGGCAGCGCACGAGGCCGTTGTTAAAGTGAGCTGCATCCAGGCCGCCGGTAAGCCTGTCAAGCAAACGGGTCACGACACCGGGTCCCGAACCGAAGCGCAACCGGTCTCCTTTAAAGGGGCTTAAACGTACCTGCACCCGCATCGGGCGCCCGCTTGAGCGTATGAACGACGCGGAATCGCTTGCAAGAATGAATATCGCCAGTCAACCGGAAGCGAAATCAAGGCAGGTGGGCATCGGCATCTCCACCAAGGATCGCTGGGACGATCTCGCCGTGACCCTGTCCGAGTTGCGCAAAAGCGGATACGGGGACCTTGAAACGATCGTCATTGACGACGGCTCCCGGCAACCGGTACCGCCGGCACTGCGCCGCGATTTTCCGAGGGTCCGTTTTGAAAGGGTTGATACCTCCCTCAATTACGTGGTGCAACGGAATCGACTGGCGCAGATGCTGACTTCAACTTATTACCTTAGCCTGGATGACGATTCTTTCCCGGTGGCCGGTGATCTCGGTGCAGCCGTCACCTGGCTTGAGGAGCATCCGTCCGTGGCCGCGCTGGCATTCCACATCATAAATCGGGATGATCCCGCGCCCCCGCCCGAAACGCTGGGCGAACCGTATCCCGTCCGGTATTACATCGGCTGCGCTCATCTGCTGCGGCGCCGGCAATTTCTCGAACTCGGCGGCTACCTGGAACGCCTGCATTATTTCGGGGAGGAACTTGATTTTTGCCTCAAGGCCTTACGCGAAGGCTTCGGCACGTATACCTTTCCGGGAGTTGTCGTCCGGCACAACCGGACCCCGGTGGCGCGCAACTCAGCCAAGGCGGCCCGCTATTACATCCGCAACGAGGCGATTGCCGGCCTGCTCCATTTCCCCTTCCCGTTTTCGATCCTTCGCGCGGTGAACTGCGTGCGCATCCTGGAGAACCCGAGGTGGAATGTGCACGCCCGCAGCCTGGTGTTGGGCTGGCTGGAAGCATTTATTTGCGGGACCTTTTGGTGGCACCTGCGCCGTCCGTTGTCCATGGCGCAGTTTCGTGCCTGGAAAAAGCTCCCGTTGCCCGTGCAATGATGAATGCGAGCGCCGCACCTGCCGGCTGGATCAAGGGCTTGCCCAGGTGGTTTATGCCCCTGTGGTGCCTTACGATGCCGATCACGTCGTTTTTGCTGATCCCCAGCATCCAGGGGACCCTGCCGGCGTACATGCTGGCGTTTGCCTCGGTGTTCTTCGTGGTGCTGAGCCGCACGGCGGGGGAGGCAAACCCTCAGCGAACCCGTTACTTCACCGTTGCCCTCACCGTGGCGGGGATCTGGTTACTCTTGTTATGCGGGAGCCAACTCGGGCACCTCGTCACGAACCGGCATGACTTCGGCGACATGTCGCTGATCAACACCGACGATACCCGGGTGGCATTCCGGACCGCGCTCTTCACGCAGAGCCTGTATTTCGCCGCGTGCGTCTGCATCGCTTTGTTCTTTCGATTTTTCTTCCGCGAAGAGTGGATCCGGTATGTCCTTTGGGGCGCATGGTTCCTCGCCCTTTACGGGATCTATGAGTGGCTGTACTTCGCGATCTTTCACCAGCCGGGCGATTTTATCGTGAACCGCGCTTACGGCGGGGGCGCCCACACGGCAAGCTGGTCACAGGTGGTCCAGATCGGACCGTTCAGCTTGTTACGCATCAAATCCACCTACGGCGAGCCTTCCTGGTTTTCCGCCGGGGTCGTTCCCTACCTTTTACTTGCCCTGGAGAAAAGGAAAAAATGGCTTACCGTCGCCCTCCTCTTCTGCCTTATCTTCTCGACCTCGACCTCGGCATACCTGGCGTTCCCGTTTGGTTTGATTCTGTATAGCCTTTTCCAGAAAAGGCTGAATGCATCAGTCATCGTGGTAGTTCTTCTATTCGCTGCCGCGTTCGCTACCTTGTATTACGTTTTTCCCGATACTTATGAGGGAATGTTCACCTCCAAGATCAGCGGTGAGAACGACTCCGGCCAGTCCCGGCAGGAGACCGGCCTGGCGCTGGCTGAGACAGCACGGACGTTCACGTTAAACAATCGTATTTTTGGGATCGGTTTTGGGTATTGTTATTCCGGAGTGTTTTATGCAGTGGCTGTAAATACCGGCTGGATCGGCATGGCGATATATTTTTACGCTTTTCTGAAGCCCGTGATTCTGTTACGTACAACCCATGGAGCCCTGGCGTTTAAAGTGGCGGTCGCCGTACTTTTCTTTCTGTTTTACATCTCTGTCTCGGAGCTCTTTCTGCCTACGACGTGGATGTTTTTAGGATTGGCCTACTGGCGCCTTGATCAGCAAAAGTATGGGGGTGAGCCCGCGTCGTCCGGGCAGGCTGAACCTGGCGGCGGCCGCTATCTGCTGCGTCCGGGTGCGACATGAACCCGGCTGTGGCCCGCGCCGGGAACCCGGCTTGCAGGCGGCACCTCCCGGCACCCCGGGGGCGAGGCCGCCCTGGCGGATGCGATCCCTTCGTAAACAACAACCAAGTTGATGACCTGCCTTTCCTGCCCGGCCGGAGGAGGTTTGGCCGGACCGGAATCCAGCCGATTCAGAGATTGTGAAAGTGAATGAGAATGGCCTTGCTGTCTCGGTAATTATACCAAGTTTCAACCGGCCACAACTCACCCTCCGTGCGGTCCAGAGCGTTCTCGCCCAGACTTGGAGCAGGTTCGAGGTATTGGTTATCGACGACGGTTCTCACCCGGACCAGATTTTTCCCATTGGATCGGTCAACGATGAGCGGGTCAGGCTGATTCGCCATCCGGCTAACCTGGGCGTTTCGGCCGCGCGCAACACCGGCGTGAAGGCGGCCCGCTTTCCCCTGATTGCGCTCCTGGATTCCGACGACCACTGGCTGCCGGACAAACTTGCCGGCCAAATCGAAGCGTACGGTAAGCACAGCACAAGAGGTAATCTTCTTATCTATTCCGCTTATTATCTCGAAGAGGGCACCGCCCGGGCGGTCTATCCATTGACCTCACGCCGAAGAAACGAATCTTTAAGTGACTTCCTTTTCCTGGATTGCGGCAGTGTGAATACCAGCAGTTGGCTTACGAGCCGGGCACTGCTTCAGCAATTCCCGTTTGATGTGCATTTATCCCAATGTGAGGATTACGATGTACTTTTGCGTATGGAGGCGGCCGGCGTTGAATTCATCTATTGCAGCGCGCCATCGGTGGTGACCAACTGTGATCCCCGCCGGGGAGACCGGCTCAGCGGGCGCCTGCGCAGGGAATATTATGTAAAATTTCTCGAATTTAACGGCCAGCGGATGACTCCGATGTCCTACGTGGTGCTGGAGTCAATCATTCTTAATGCGGCGCATCGTGGTTCTCTGGGAAGCAAGGTTCATAATCATATCATCCACTTCCTTAAGAGTCCCCGGCTGGGCTGGGCGGCCAGAATTCATCTGGTGATTACTTACCTGGTCCGGCGCTGTGCGGTAAAGGTCAAGGCGCGCCTTCAGAACACGCGTGCGTACGTCAAGGAAAATTAGGTGTGCTCCGGGGATAATCGGATCTGCTTGGCATGAAGATTTCGCTCATCCTGGCGACGAAGAACCGAGTCGAAGAGGTTAGACGATTTGTCGAGTCTCTGGCCGTCCAGGCCCATCGTGATTTGGAGCTGGTGGTCGTTGATCAGAATGATGACGACCGGCTGGAAAGCGTTTTAGAAGACGCGGCGCCGGTCTGCCCTCCCATCCGTTTACGGTGTGAAGCGGGCTTGTCCCGGGCCCGGAACGCCGGTTTGGAGGTTGTCACCGGCGACATCATCGGTTTCCCCGACGATGATTGCTGGTATCCGGAAGGACTGCTGTCGCGCGTTGTCCATGAGTTCGAAAGCCAGCCCGGGTTACACGGTCTGACCGGACGCTCCGAAGACGGCGAGGGTCACCCGTCCGGAGGGTCCTTCAGCCGATCCCGCGGGGGCGTTGATTTCAATAACGTCTGGAAAAGGGGCATCTCGTATACCATTTTCCTGCGGTCGTCAGTCTGTGAGGCGGTCGGCACCTTTGATGAAGAACTCGGCGTGGGAGCGCGGACCCGCTTCGGTTCAGGCGAGGAGACCGATTATCTTATCCGGGCGGTGAAAATGGGCTTTCGGATTCAATACCTGCCCGACCTCGTCGTCTATCATCCCAATCCGGTATTATACACCCGGAGCCATCGCGACAAGGCGTTCCGCTACGGGCTCGGCATGGGCCGGGTGCTGTCGAAGCATGATTACAAATTGTCTTTCAATTTCTTCGCCATCTTCCGGCCGGTCGCCGGGGCACTCCTTTCTCTGCTTACGTTGCGCCCACAGAAAGCCGCGTACCACCTGGCGATCGCCGGGGGCCGCCTCTGCGGTTTATGGTCATCGTGAGATTGGGTGATGCCTGGTTCATTTCCGCAATCGCCTTGTGTTTCTAATGGAAGCTGAAGCGGCCATCCCCATCACCCCGAAACCGGCAACGCCGCCGGACGGTGCGTCTGTGGCCGTCATCGTGGCCACGAAGGGCCGCCCTGAGATCCTCGCGGAAACGCTCCGATCTCTCAGGCGGCAAACCCGGCGCGCCGCGCACGTTTACGTCAGCGTCAGCTCCGCCGCGGATGCACCTGTGGCCGGCGACGGGGCCGAGGGGATCATCGTGCTCGTCGGATCGCCCGGGGGAAGCGCGCAACGCAACACGGCCATTCGCCAGGTGCCCCCCGGCGTGAAGTACATCGCGTTTTTTGATGATGACGTGGAGATGCATCCCTCCTACCTTGAAAATGCCGTCGGCTTCCTCGAGGAAAATCCTGACGTCGTGGCCATTTCCGGCATCATGCTCGCCGATGGGAATATCTCTCGAGAGGCCGCGCGAACCCTGCTGGAACAGGACGCGACCTGGATGCAGGCCGCTGCCTTGCAGGACCGGGGACGCCACCACATACTGTATGCCTGCAACGCGGTCGTCCGGAGCGGGCCGATGCGGGAAACGATGTTCGACGAAAATCTTCCGCTCTACAGCTACGGCGAAGACTATGACCTCTCGCTGCGCCTCAAGAGATTCGGACGGGTTGGGCGCCTTTCCAATGCGATCGGCGTGCATTTGCAGGCCCAAACGGCGCGCGTCTCCGGGCGACGCTACGGCTACGCCACCATCGCAAATAACTGGTATTTCCTGCGGAAAGGGGTGTGCCACCTTCCCGCTCCGTGGAGTTACGTCCGGTTCGTGCTCATTGTCGTCTTGAAGTGCATCTGTCTGAATTTCCGGAACGCGCTGGCCGGGCGATCGCCGCAGCGGGACCCGTGGGGCCAGGTCCAAGGTAATCTGCTCGCCGTGGCGGACATCATGCGCGGCCGCTCTTCTCCCGATCGCATCCTTGATCTCTGAACCTTTGAGTCGCAAACCCGTACGCGTCCACCCCCGGGAGCGAAGTTAAAAACCAAGTAGTCCCATGACGTTGCAACCGTGTGTCAACCTGCGCACGCTCGGATACCACACCACCGGCGTCCAGAGATATCTCCGCAGCCTTTTGCCCTGCCTGCCTTCCGAATTGGAGGCGGTCAAGCCGCAGCATGCCTTGCAGGGCATCAAGGGACATCTCTGGGAACAGTTATACCTTCCTACCCGGCTTCGGCGCCGGCTGTTGTGGAGCCCCGGAAATACCGGCCCGATTACGGTGAGCCGGCAGGTGTTAACCGTGCACGACGCCTCGAGCCTGGATCATCCTGAGTGGTTCGATCGGAAATTCGCGCTGTGGTATTCAGCTCTGCTGCCGCCCCTCATTCGTAAAGTACGCGCGATCATCACGGTTTCTAACTTTTCGAAAGAGCGCATCGTCCGCCTCACGGGCGTAAAGCCGGATCGGGTGCAGATGATTTGCAACGGCGTCGACGAGCGCTTCCGTCCCGCAACTCCGCCGCGGGTCAAGCAGGTGAGCGCAGACTACGGCCTGGACGGCCCATACATCCTGTACGTCGGTTCACTGGAGCCGCGCAAGAATCTGCGTGCCCTGCTGGAGACGTGGCGGGCGGGTGGTTTTGACGGGGCCACGCTGGCGGTGGTGGGAGCCGGCGGCCATTTATTCCCGAAAATGCAGTTTGGTTCCCTGCCGGCCGGCGTCCGCCTCCTTGGCCGGGTAGAGGACGACGTGCTGCCTGCCCTGTATTCCGGTGCGACCGGATTTGTCTATCCGTCGATCTATGAAGGGTTCGGCATGCCGCCGCTGGAGGCGATGGCATGCGGCTGCCCGGTCGCCGTTTCCGACATCCCCGCGCACCGGGAGGTGTGCGGCGACGCGGCGCTCTACTTTGACCCGTTCAAGGCCGAGGAAATGTCGGCCGCGCTGGAGTCGCTCCTGCGCCTTGACGGTCCGCTGCGGGCGTCTCTGGTGCAACAAGGATTGCTTCGTGCCGCCCGTTTCAGCTGGAAGGATGCCGCCGGTGAAACGTGGCGCACCCTCGAACTCGCTGCGTATGGCTGATACCACCGATCAAAAACAGGTTGAACCCGGCGCGGCCGCGCCGTCCGGACTCGGGCGCGTGCAGGAGCCTTCACACGGGCGCAACCTGCGCGTGGCGATCGTCCACCATTGGTTGATCTCGCTGGCAGGTGGCGAACGCGTGGTCAACACCATCGCCGGCCTGTTCCCGGCGGCCGACGTCTTCACCCTGTTTGCCGACAAGCACAACCTTCCGCCCGCGCTGCACAAATGTAAAATAACCACCTCGTTTCTGGATAAAATCCCCGGCGCGCACAGAGTTTATCGCCACCTTCTACCCTTCTATCCGCTCGCCGTTGAAATGCTCGATCTGAGCGGTTATAACCTTATCATCAGCTCCGACAGCGGGCCGATGAAGGGCGTGCTTACAGATCCCGGTTCGACCCACATCTGCTACTGCCATTCGCCGATGCGCTATCTCTGGGATGGGTACCCGGCCTATTCGCGCCAGATGTCTCCCCTGACAAAGGGGCTTTTTGGCCTGATCTCGCATTACGTCCGGAACTGGGACTATGCCGCGGCTCAGAGGGTCGATCATTTCATCGCCAATTCCAACTACGTAGCCGGACGCATCCGCAAGTATTACCGGCGGGACACCACCGTCATTCATCCGCCCATCGACACCTCGCAAAGCTTCCTGGCCGGCAACCATGAAGACTATTACCTGGCGGTAGGACGCCTTGTTCCCTATAAACGCACGGACATTTTGATCGAGGCCTGTTCCAAACTCGGCCGTAAATTGCTCATCGCCGGCGATGGACCGGAAATGAAGCGGCTCAGGAAGGCTTCCGCGAGGAACGTCGAATTCCTCGGGGAAGTCTCCGAATCGCAGCTGCGAAATCTTTACGCTCGCTGCCGGGCTCTCCTGTTCGCCGCGGATGAAGATTTCGGCATGGTTCCGCTGGAGGCCCAATCTTATGGGCGTCCGGTAATCGCGTTCGGGAAAGGGGGGTCGCTTGAAACCGTCATCGGGACCGGAAAGCCGTCCGGAGACCGGAAAGCCGAGCGAGACGGGTTGAGTACCGGCCTCTTTTTCGAAGAACAGACGGCTGCTTCACTCGCTGCGGCGATCCTGGCGTTCGAGTCCTGCGAGGAGACGTTTGTGCCGGAAGCGATCCAGGCGCACGCTCGCAGGTTCGACACGTCGATCTTTGTTGATCGCATGCGGAATTATATAAATTGTGTATTGTACAATACGTCGTGCGCTTAAAATCCAACGCGTTCTTAAAGCTCAGGAGCAACGGGTTCTGCCGTGGAAGGTGCCGGCTCGAGCGGGCGCCAGGTTGTTTTTGACATGCCGGAAGAGTGAGCGACCTGCCGCGTGGGACTAACCGTTTCGTTTCCCAGCTAACCAGATTTGAGCGGTATGCGAATCATGCACATGCTGAATCACACCCGGCCGAGCAACGGTCACGTGCACGTTGCCGTCGACCTGGCGTGTGTTCAGGCGAGGATGGGACATTCAATCTCAGTCGTCAGCGGCGGTGGAGCTTTCGATTCGCTTTTCGAGGCCTATGGCGTCAAGCATATCGTCATAGATCAGGAGCGCCGGCTGCTCAATTTGATGAAGGCGACCTGCAGATTGCGCTCGGCGGTTGCTGCGTTCTCGCCCGACATCATTCACGCCCACATGATGACGAGCGCAGGGCTGGCCTTTCTTCTGCGGCCCTTCATGAAGTTCAAACTCGTAACGACCGTGCATAACGAATTCGAGAAGGTGGCTATCATCATGGGCGTGGGCGACAGGGTTATCGCGGTAAGCAAGGCGGTGGCAGCGAGCATGGAACGGCGCGGCGTTCATAAATCCAGACTTCGGGTCGTGTTGAACGGAACGATCGGTTCGCCGAGGCTTAGCGCTGAAACCCCGCCAACCAAAGACATTGATCGACCGGCGATTACCTTCGTCGGCGGGCTGCACCCACGCAAAGGGGTGGACGACCTGATCACGGCATTCAAGACGGTCTGTGCGCGAGTGCCGTCGGCGTTTTTGTACCTGGTTGGAGATGGTCCTTGCCGGTCCGTTTATGAAGGATTGGCCTCTCGGACCGGGTTCGGCGAACGGATTCGGTTTTGCGGATCCCAGGCCGATCCGCGTCCCTACCTGCTGGGATCCGATCTCTTTGTGCTGGCCTCCCATGCCGAACCTGGTGCGCTGGTTCTGCCGGAAGCCCGCGAGGCGGGCTGCGCCATTATCGCCACCTCGGTTGACGGCATCCCGGAGATGCTGGACGGCGGCAAGGCAGGCATTTTAGTTCCTCCACGGAGACCCGACCTGCTGGCCGGTGCGATCATGGAGGTTCTTGGTGATAAAGCGCTTCTTGCCGAAATGCGGGCTCGGTCCCGCTCGAATCTGGATCATTTTACGGTTGATCGAGCGGCTAAGGAGTACATCTCGGTATACCGCAGCCTGTTAGATGGAAGTCACCGCCCTTGATCGTCGCCGGCGGCGGGCCTGCTGAGATCAAGGATGTTCGGGCCGCGGGCAAGTTTGGTCATTCCATCAATGGTACCCGGTTAAACTCAATGCTCGTTTCAAACTGAGCCGAAAGCTTATGAGGATTCGCGTTCCCGCATACAAAACGTCCGCAGCGATCGTCGATGCGTTGCAACGACGATCCGGACCGGTTGCTCGCCTCCTGTGCAGGCTCCTGTACCCCAACCACATGAAGCGCCCGTGGAACGGACCAACGATTGAGCTGGGGCGCCCCGCGGCCCTGGGCGACGTGCTGATGTGCACGCCGGTGCTGCGCGAATTGAAGCGCCGCAACCCGCAACGTCGTATCCGCTTCTACACGGATTACGGGCCGCTGGTGAAGGGTTTGCCCTACATCGATGAGGTCCTGCCCTACGACCGCAGGCCTGCCAACATTCTCGAACTGGGTTACGAGCACGCCGTGCCGCCCGAGGTGCACATTTCGCGGATCATCGGCGACAAACTTGGTCTCAAGCTGACCGACACCCGGCCGGATTGCATCATTCGGAGCGATCTGGTCGAGGGTTATCGGAAAACGTTGGCCCAACTGCCTGCCCCACGCATCGTTTTCCTGCGCCGCGCCAGTGTCTGGACACCGAACAAAACCTGGCCCGACCCGAACTGGGTGACGCTGATCAACTCGGTGGCGCGCAAGGCTGCCATGATCGAGATCGGACAAAAAGATGCGGCTGCCGGAACCATCGCCAGCCCGAATTATGTCGATCTGCGGGGAGAGACATCACTGGAGGAACTGGTGGCACTAGTTGCGGCCTCTGACCTCTACGTCGGACCCGTTTCGGGGCCAATGCACATCGCCGTGAGCGTCGGAACCCCGTCGGTGACGATCTGCGGTGGTTATGAAAGCCCCCGCGGCTTACAGCACGCTCCGGACCTACAGAGCACCCCTAACGTATTTCTCTCTTCAGATCTGCCCTGTGCTCCCTGCTGGCTGCGCGAACCGTGCCCGATCGGTTTAAAGTGCCTGAACGCAATCTCGCCCGCGCAGGTGGAGAAGGCCATGGACGGCGTACTTGCCGCTCATGCCCCGGTCACCGCGACTGCAATCGCAAGAAGTTGAAAACCAGGGATATGCAACACGCTCGGTCTTCGCGAGACGGCGACCCGTGATCGGTATGCCCTGATAACACTTTTGCGTTCATGTCCATTAAAATAGGATTTGCAATCGTTTCGCATAATCATCCGGAGCAACTTCGCCATCTGGTGGCAACGCTCACCGGGATGTTCGATGGGCCTTCCATTGTGTGCCATCACCATTTCGGCAGATGTCCGCTTCGCCCGGAGGATTTCCCAAGCAACGTGCGCTTTGTCGTGCCGCACATCGATGCCAGGTGGGGCCACGTCAGCCTGCCGTTGGCCGCGTTGAGCGCGCTCAGGCTGCTGAGGCAGTATGGACAGCCGGACTGGTTTTTTCTTTTAAGCGGCAGCGATTACCCGGTACGGCCGGCGGATGAGATCACCAACGATCTTTCCGTCACCGATTATGACGCTTTCCTGGACCACCGTGAAATCCTGTATAACGCGGTCCCGCCTGGCCAACTGTCCCGGTACGGGTTCGGACGTCCTGAGTGGATCCCTTTGGCCTACGACAGGTACTGCGCCTATCGTTTCCGGTTGATCTACCCATCGCGAGCGCTCCTGTATTCAGGTTCTTTTCCATTTTGGAAGAGGCCTTTTCTCATCCGTAAGCCCGGACTGATCCGTTTGATCGAATGGTTTCAGCCCCGGTTAAGGGCGTGTCGTCCTGCGAAGATTTATGGCGGGGATTTCTGGTTTCACGCCAATCGAAAAACCATCGACCGGCTGCTGGATTCGCCTCTGGAGAAACTCGCCCGCTACTATCAAAACATTTACGTTCCTGAGGAATCATTCCTGCACACGGCATTGTGCAATCACGCCGGCCTCCGGATCTGTGCGGATCACAAGCGCTACGAAGACTGGAGCCGCGACGAACCCCATCCGAAATGGCTTGAGGAGTCGGACGTGCCGAAGATCCGTGCATCCGGCGCCTACTTCGCCAGGAAATTCCGGCCGGACGGGATCGTGCGAAGGTTAATCGACGAGGAGGCGCTGCGGATCTCCAGTTAACCACTGCCGGAATCCAGATGTCGGTTAAAGTCGGATTCGCCATCGTCTCGCACAATCACCCGGAGCAACTGTTCCGCCTTGTCAGAACGCTCAACGCGATGTTCGACGCGCCTCCGATTGCGTGTAACCACAACTTCAGCATGTGTTCGTTGCAGCCGGAGATTTTTCCCGGCAACGTACGATTCGTCATTCCGCACGTTAACGCGCGGTGGGGTCACATCAGTATTCCCCTGGCGGCCTTGAGTGCGCTTCGGCTCGTGAGGCAGCATGGACAGCCTGACTGGTTTGTCTTGTTGAGCGGCAGCGATTATCCGGTGCGGCCGGCCCACGAAATCATGCATGACCTGTCCACGACGGGGTACGATGCGTTTCTGGACCACCGTGAGGTTCGTCTCAATTCGCCGTCACCGTCCCCGGCCGGCCCGGTAGTCCGGCACGGATACGAACGCCCGGAATGGGTCGGTGAGGCATACCGCAGATACTGCGCCTATTGTTTCTGTCTACCTTGGCCTTCGCCGAAGCGCCTGCTTTCAGGTGGTTTGCCGTTCTGGAAGAGGCGAGTTCCCATCCGCCATCCCGGGTTGATCCGGATGATTGAACGGCTCCAACCCCGGTTGACGGTTTGCCGGCCGCCGAAGATTTTCGCGGGGGATTTTTGGTTTGAGGCGAATCGGAAGGCCATCGATTGGCTGCTGGATCCTTCCTTGGAGAAGCTGGTACGTTTCTACGAGAGAAAACACATTCCTGACGAATCCATTTTCCATACGGCGCTTTGCAATCACACGGCTTTAGGCATCTGCGCGGATAACAAGCGGTACGCAGACTGGACGGGCGGCGGATCGCATCCCAAGTGGCTCGACCTCTCCGATGTGCCAAGGATAATTGCCTCCGGGGCGCATTTCGCCAGGAAGTTCCTGCCCGGCGGCAGGGTACAAGACTATATCGATAGGAAATTGTTACAGCTATGACGCGCAAAACTATACGGCAAGCGGACCGGTTCCAGGCCTCATGGCCGGGTTCTTCCCACGCGTTCGACAGAACTCCGGGCGGGCGCCGGCGACGCCGCGAGAACCGGGATTAACCGTTGCGCCAGCGCGTAATCTGCGGGCGTCCCGATATCAACGAACCCCCTGACTGCCTTGACGGCAACGGGCTTCAATAAAGAAAGGTATTTGGGTAGAAAATCGCGCTCAAAGGAAAACGCGTCAGGAATTGGATACCTGCAGAAAAGGTCCCGCCGAAGGCAGTAAATCCCCGCGTTGACGTAGCCGCCGGTTGAGCCTTCTTTCTCGTGGAAGCCCGTCATAATACGGCTTGCCTCGTGGATGCTGATCGCCCCGTATCGCGCGACCTCATCCGAATGGGCAATCGCGACGGCGAGGTCAACTCCCGGCGCTTCGAACGGGTGCATCATTTCTCGAAGGTCGGCATCCGCGTAAGTATCACCGTTCAACACGATTACGTGGGGTTCCCTGGCTTGTGCTAACGCCAGTTTGATCGCACCACCTGTTCCCAACGGTTCGCCCTCGACAGAGTACGATATACTGATGCCGTTAAATGCCTCGCCGAAATAGTCCTGAATGGCTTGTGATTTGTACCCGGTTGCAAGGATCACGTGCCCGACCCTTTGCTGATGCAGACGCGTCAGCAACCACCAGAGAAACGGCTTTCCGGCAATGTCCGCCATCGGTTTCGGCAGGTCGCGAACCAATGCGCTTAGCCGGGTGCCTTGGCCGCCTGCAAGCACGACAACCTCAATCATGGTACGTACGAGAAGCCTCCCTGGGCCGTTTAACTGGACCACGCTGTAAAACTCATGGGCAGGCACGTATCAGGCGCCGGATCGACGACGCCTTGCCCGTCACATCACTTTCCAGGAGAGGACGCCTCGTTCAACGAACCGGCAAGTGGAGACGTACTCCGCAAGCTCCTGCAGGCAATTCATAACGCGCTTTCTCTTGAGGGGGTCGACGATAAACATCATAAACCCACCGCCCCCCGCCCCGGACACTTTCCCGGCCCGCGCACCCGCCTTCATGGCGACCTCATAGAGTTCATCAATCCGCGGATTACTGATTCCGTTTGCAACACGTTTCTTCGCGGCCCACGAGGTCTGCATCGCGGTGACCAACCCGTCGAAATCGCCATTCAGGATGGCCCGTTTCATGGTCACCGCTTCGGCTTTCAGAACGTGCATGGCGCGCAAGGCGTTCTGATCGCCCCTGCTTACATTCTGCACCTGCTCATGCATGAGCCTCGCCGACGGCCTGCGCACCGCGGTATAGACCAGGAGAAGGGAGGATTCTAACTCGGCCCGGAGTTTTTGCCTGATCGGCAGCGGGTTGACGATGACCCGGTCGGCATAGAACTCCATAAAATTCAACCCGCCGAACGCAGCAGTGTAGTGATCCTGCTTCCCGCCGGCAAAACCCAGGTCGCCCCGTTCGATCTCGTAGGCGAGGCGGGCGTTCTCGTGCGCACTCAACGGCGCCCCGAGGTATTCACCCAAAGCTTGAACCAGCGCTACCACCAGCGTGGATGACGATCCCAGGCCGGACCCCGGCGGGGCATCGCAGTGGGTCTCGATCGAAATGGATAAAGGTTTCCTATCCCCGAATTCCCTCGCAAACCGGTTGTAGACTCCCGCATGCAATTCCAAGCCTTCCATCGAGGGAAGGGCTTCACCCGTGCGACCGTTCCAGGAGACCTTACCATCGGCCGCGAGCAACTCTACCCGGCCATCGTCGCGAGGCGTAATGGCGGCGTGCGCATACCGGTCGATAGCGGCGTTCAAAACGAAACCGCCATACCGGTCCGAAAAGGGCGAAATGTCCGTTCCCCCACCGGCAAAACCGAGCCGCAGCGGCGCCCGCGCTCTAATCTGGTTAAATGAAACTTCTGATTGCATACACCCGGATCGCCCGATTCTCCTCTAGATTAGAATGCCCGGCCCGTCAACGCCTTGAATCTGCAGGCTCGTTAGACCACTGATAACAAGTCGATCTTAGATAACTCTTCGATCTTTTTATACGCTTGTCGGCCCCCGTGGTTCGGGCTTCCTCGCCAATGACGGACGAAACCGGCCCCTTCCCGGCAGGCCGTCTCCCGGCCCGCCGGCCCTAAGGCCGGTTTAACCGGTTATGGAGCATCGTCCGGCGCCGACATCCCCCTGAGCCGGCATTCTACCGAGATAACTATCTGAATGGTATTACGCGTCCCTGGGCGGCGCGCTGACCCGCCTGCCCTATTTAACCAATTGGCAGATTACACATGGTGAGCTTACGGCGCGATCCGCTCGACGATTTCGAATTTGCCGTCCTTGACCGTGATCACCAAGGCCGGTTTCGACGCGTTCCGTTGCGGGTCAAATGAAATGCGACCCGTAACCCCGGGGCAATCCCGGGTCTGCGCGAGAGCGCTCCGGATCGTCTCCGAATCGATTTTGCCGGTTACGCGCTCGATTGCGCCGGTGAGGAGCATGGCCGCGTCGTAACCGAGTGCACCGAAGGTGTCCGGTATCTGCCCATATTTTTGACGGTAAGCCTGCACGAACCGCTGCACCGCCGGGGCCGGGTCGTCAGGTGAGAAATGGTTCGTGAAGTAGGTATTTTCGGCCGCCTTACCCGCGACCGACAGCAGGGTCTGGTTCGCCCAACCATCACAGCCGAGCACTGGAAACGTCATCCCAAACTGGCGGAGCTGCTTCAGAATCAGAGCGACTTCAGCGTAGTATCCCGGTACGTAAAGCGCATCGGGTTTCACCGCGCGGATGGCGGTAAGCTGGGCCCGGAAGTCGGTGTCACCGGTCGAATAACTTTGCTCGCGCACGATCGCGCCGCCAAGCCGGGTGAATTCCTCTTTGAAAAACCGCGCCAAGTCTACGCTGTAATCCTGCTTCACATCGGTGAGGATGGCGAGCTTTTGCACTTTTAACCGGTCGTGCGCAAACCTGGCAATGACCCGGCCTTGGAACTCGTCGAGAAAACAAACCCGAAAAACGCAGTCACCGATCTCCGTGATGCGCGGGTTGGTCGCGCTCGGGGTGATCATCGGCACCCGGGCCTGCTGGGCAATCGGGGCCGACTCCAGCGTGGCGGAGGAAGTCGCGTCGCCCAGGATGGCAAGCACATGATCCTGCGTGATCAACTTGCGGACCGCGGTGGCGCTCTGGCCCGGCTTGGACTGGTCGTCCTCGGAGATAACGTCGATCTGTTGCCCTGAAATTCCGCCGTTCGCGTTTACCTGCTCAAGAGCAAGCGTAATCCCATTGTGACAACCGATGCCGAACTGCGAAACGCCACCACTCAACGGGTCGACCTCACCCAGATGAATCTGGGCGGTGCCGGGCAAAGCGAATGCCACAAATGAAAAAATGCCACGAATGCCACAAATCAGGACATGCCACAAATGGCGGAATCCTGGGGTTGCGGCTTTTATCCCGGATTGCATTCCCGGCAGTTTTTCGATTGCGGCATTTGTTCGCTTCCGCGGTGGGTGAAGTGCCGCAAATCAAGCTCAGTCATTTGTGGCATTTCACCCGTGGCATTCCGCCTGCGTTAGCCCTTCGGCGGTTTGGCCGAACCCTTCGGCGGTTCGATCGTCTCCCAGTAATGTACCCCGCCATCTTTGATGGTAAGAATCACGGCCGACTTGGTGGCATTACGCTCCGGGTTGATGGTGATGCTGCCTGAAACGCCCGGAAAATCTCTGGTGTCAGCGATCGCGTCACGGATTTTAGCCGGATCCGGTCCACCGGCCCGCTTGATGGCGTCGGCCAGGAGTTTGACGGCGTCGTAACCGAGCGCGGCAAATGCATCGGGCATGGCGTTGTACTTCTTCTGGTACTTTTGCACAAACGTCTGCACAGCCGGCGATTTATCCTCGTTGGAGTAGTGATTGGAAAAATAAGCGCCCTCGATCGCCTTGCCGCCCACCGGGATCAACGAAGAGCCATCCCAACCGTCTCCGCCCACGAAAGTCGCCTTGATCCCGAACTGCCTGGCTTGTTTGGCGATCAATGAGGCTTCGGGATAGTAGCCGGTAATGATGATCACGTCGGGATTTGCCGCCTTGAGATCGGTGAGTTGGGCTCGAAAATCTTTATCGCCGGAGCTGTAGCTCTGCTCACGAACGATCTGTGCGCTGTGTTTCTCGAGGTAATTCTTTGCGATCCCGGTCAAACCGACGCTGTAGTCCTGCTTCACGTCGGTCAGAAAAGCGACTTTCGTCTTTTTCAATTTCTCCAGGACAAACCGGGCGATCACCACGGCCTGAAAATCATCGGTAAAACAAACCCGGAAAACGTAATCGCCCGTTTGGGTGACCCTGGGATTCGTCGCGGCGGTGGCGATCAGCGGGATCTTGGCCGCTTGAGCAATCGGGGCGGCTTCCAGCGTTTTCGAAGACGCGACCTCACCGATCAACGCGATCACGTGGTCCTGGGAAATCAACTTGCGCACGATGGTCGTCGTTTCACCCTGCTTGGTTTGGTTGTCCTCAACAATGAGGTCGATCTTCTTGCCCAGGACACCTCCGGTATCATTGATTTCCTGCACCGCTAATTGGACCCCGTTATTTTGCGAGATTCCGAAGCTGGCGTTATCGCCGGTCAAGGAACCAAACTCGCCAATTTTGATCGTGTCCTGGGCCAGGGCCGTGGCGGCTAGCGCAATGCCCAGGAAAACCGCGGATAGAAACCGACGCTTCATGACGCCGGGTATAACGTTTTGCGCCCGTGCGGTGCAACCGCAAACCGCGAACAACCGGGAGAAGCGCCGGAAGGAAACCGCGGCGGGAATGCCGCCGGCCATTTCAGGATTGCAAAATTGTTCGTGCGGGCATAACTCGGGCCATGGCGAGGAAAATTGCTCTGCTGTTCTCCGGGCAAGGCGCCCAGCAGGCAGGCATGGGTAAAGACCTGGCGCAACGTTATGCCGTTGCCGCCAACCTGTTTGCCCAGGCCGACCGATTGCTCAGACGCTCGTTGAGCCGCATCGCTTTCGACGCGCCCCTGGAAGAGTTGACGCAGACGGCTAACTGCCAACCGGCTCTCTACGCGCACGGGTTAGCTGCGTTAAAGGCGCTGCAGGAAGAGGCTGGTGAGTTTCCAATTGCGGCCTGCGCCGGCTTATCGCTTGGTGAGTTCACCGCACACGCCGCGGCCGGGACGTTTTCCTTCGACACCGGCCTTCGCCTGGTGGCCTTGCGCAGCCAGGCGATGCAGGACGCCTGCCGGCAAACCCGTGGGACCATGGCCGCTTGCGTCGGGGGCCAAGAAGCCGAGGTGCGTGCGCTGGCGGCCCGTACCGGGGTCGACGTCGCCAACCTCAACGCCCCGGGTCAGGTCGTCCTCTCAGGCGAACAGGCAAGAATTGAAGAGGCGATCACCCTGGCAAGAGAATACGGCGTGCGCCGCGCCGTCATGCTGACCGTCGACGGTGCTTTTCACTCCCGCCTCATGGCCAGCGCCGAGGCCAAACTGCGGCCCGCGCTGGAAGAAGCGGAGATTCAGGTCCCGCAAAGCCCGGTAATCGCCAATGTCACGGCGCAGCCCGCCGACACGCCGGAAAAAATTCGCGAAACGCTGGCGCGGCAGGTCACCGGTTCGGTTCGCTGGACCGAGACCATCAATTTCCTCCTGGACGAAGCCGGTTGCGACTTGTTTCTGGAACTCGGTCCCGGCGGAATCCTGTCGGGACTGGTAAACCGTATCCGGAAGGGCGTTGAGGTATTGTCGATATCGGATGTGGCCAGCCTCGAATCGGCCGCACGGGTGGCGGGTAACTGGTAATATCATTCAGACAGTTATCTCGGTAGAATTTCGGCTCAGGGGAGGCGGCGCCGGAGGATGCTCCGTAGCTGGCTGAAGCGGTCTTACGCTCAACGGGCCAGGAGACGGTTTGATGGCCTGAAGGGCCAAAGGAACTTAGCCCAGGGTTTACCCTGGGTAACCGTCAAATCACGGTCGAGCCCTGAAGGGGCGGCAGAACCCGCCGGCAACGCCTTCTGCCGCCCCTTCAGCCACCGGCGGATTTTATGCGCACCCGTTACCCGTTACCCGTTACTTCCGCAGGAGTCGGTCGCTGTGGCGGTAATACACGGAGGAAAGCACGACCAGGGTTGCCCCCAGAATGATGCACGAAACAATCCTGTAAGGTGCCGATACTTCGGACGTGTCCAGCACCAGGACCTTGGCGGCGGTGACGAACAGCAGAACGATCGCCGCCAACCGGTACGACTTGCGCCGGGCAAAAAATCCGTAAACGAGCATGGCCGCGCCGAACATCGCCCAAAGCAGCGAATACGCGACGGAAGCAGCCCGAGGATTGAATTGTGTCGCGGCACGATCGATCTCCAGGTTAAGAAACCCGAACAAGCCCACCACCCAGAGAACCTCGAACCAGGGATAAACGCGCCCCTCAAAGCCGGGTACCGGACGGCTGCGGTCGAGGCTGATGACGGCCGCAAAGCAGGCCAGGGTCACCCCGGCCACAAACCAGCGGCTGATCAGGTGACCCGTCAACGGGGTGTGACCTGTAAGGATCGGATCCCAGAAAAGGCCGACATCCGACAGGAGTAACCGGTGGGTGGCAAACCCTGCGACGATGATCGAGCCAACGAGCAACACCCGATCGCGACTCCGGGCCGCCACCCAATACAGGGCGACGGCCTGGCCTGCACAGAAAACCGTGATCCAACGCTCCGGCAAGGCAACGGCCCAGGTGGTAAGCAGGTAAATCATCCCTTCCGCGATGAGCCAGGTCGCCGCCAGACCCGGGCGCCGCTCCTGCCAGAACCATAAAGCGAGCCCGAGTGCGACCGCTGCATACGCCGCGGTCACGATCGAGACCGGGACTTTGTGAAACTCGAGCAGGTAACCCGAGTTCCAGACGCACAACAGGCCGTTGACCATGCTGAGCCAGAAACCCTGCGGCTTCTCGGTATCCGCACGCACCAGGGCGCGGGCAAACGGCGCCACGCTGTAAAGGAAAAACAAAAACTGCGTAAAGGTGAAAGTCTCCAAAAACCGTTCACGCTGCTCGTGGTTAAGCGCCCAAATGCCGAGGCAGACCCACGAACACGAGGCGCCGAACGCATAGAGCAACGGCCACCGTCGCTGGTAGGCCAGGATCTGCGAGGCCACGTTGAGCACGGCGACGTAAAGAAAAAACAACCAGTGCCCGAACCTCTCCGCCACGAGCACCATCGGGGCCAGGTATCCCCCGAGGAAGGCGAGTACCGCCAGGAACAAGGAGTCCCAGGCGTTTGCCAGCACGAGGCCGAACGCCGCGATAATCAAGGCCAGGATCAGGCTCAGGTAATCGGGCAGCAGATCATAAATCTGCGAACCGGCGTAAGCGGAGAGGTAAAGCAGACCAAGGCCGAGGGCGGCCAAGCCGTTCTCGAGCCCTCCCGGACGGCGGCGCCGCCAGATGTGACCCAGCCCCAGGCAGCCAAGTCCGGCCGCAAAACCGAGCGTAATCTGGACGGGCGGGCCGATCCACCGCTCGTCAAAGGCGTACTTCAGGAAAAAACCGGCACCGAGCAGGATGACGATAACGCCGAGTGCCAGGAACCATCGTTGGCCGACGGCGACTTCGTTGAGGCCGCGACGGACGCGCCCGGCGTCCGGCCGGCCACGTCCTTGCGCTGGAGGAGCGGGTTCCGAAACCACGGGTCGGACCGGTGGCGAGCCATCGTCGCTTCCGGTCCCGGGACGTTCGCTGGTTCGCGCCGTCGACGGAACGCTCGGTAGGGGCGGCGGCAGGCCCAACGCCGAGATCAACCGTCCGACGTCCGTCCGGAGCGCTCGCACTTCCTCATGAACCTGCAGGTCCAGACCGCAAGCGGGACAAACGAACCGTTCAACCTCAGCCGAGCACCGCGGGCACTGTTTCGCCATCCGGCTGCCTCCCAGGCTCAAGCAGCCAACTCGCCGTCACGGCATCGTTCCGTTCGCCATTGACGGACCGCGTAGATGAACATGGCAAGTTCCGATAACCAAGCCAGACGCTGCTCCTGGCTCATCCGGGTAAACTCGGTATGACCATCAAAGTGCTCTGCGCGAAGGTCGCCCCAAACGGCGGAACGGGATCCGGCGTGCTCAGATTCAAGGGTGTCCTTCATCTCGCTTTTGCTCCTCTTCTTCAATTTGCTTCAACGCCTGGATGTCGCTCAGGTCCTTTGGACGGACCGGCTGCACCCGGCGCTTCATGTCTATCAACTTCTGTCGCGATGCAAAGCGAATGGTTCGTCCGCGGATCGACAACTCCTGGGCGTCAGCGACGAGGTAGTCAAAGCTGTTTTCACGGGTGAGGAACATATCAATCTGCCGGTAAGGCTCCCGCGGGCTCCAAAAAGTGAAGACCAAGGCATTTTTTTCGCGGATCAGTTGGTCGATGCGTGCAGGCTGCAGGATAAACTCAGCCGGTACCGGCGCCCTTGGCTCAAGTTCCAACTTGCGTAGAGCCGTCAAGAAACGCTCCAGGTTCGCCCGATCGAGCGACACCGCCACGTCCAGGTCGAGCGTCATACGCTCAACCCCATGCAAGACCGCGGCCACCCCGCCGGCGACCACAAAATGCACGTCGTGATCCACCAGCGCACAAAGCGTCTCCACCAGATAACTGTCCCGTTTAGCGGTCACGTCAAAAGCTTCGCTCAAAGATCGCGAGCGGTCAGGCCTACCCGTTCGGAGCTCTGAGCTCGGCGTTCGGCGTTTGGGGTTCGGGGTTCGGAGCTCATCTTCGCGCTGTGCGCGCCGTGAGACCGTATCAGTTCCGGGTGGCGGGTGTCGAGTGCCGGGTGCCGGGTGCCGGCTCTGCCCCTTTCAGTGCGTGTTCTGCGGGCGGGATCCACCCGCACCCGTCACGCGGCGCCTCCGAACGCCGAACCCTGAACCCCGAACTCACTCTGGGGTACCCGCCGGACCTGCCGCGGCTGCCGTCGAATCAGCCCTGAACGTGCAGCTGACGCAGGTCCCCTGGCCCGGAGCGGGGCCGATTCGGATGGCGGCGCCGACCATCTCCGCGCGGTAGTCCATGATTCGCAGGCCCATGCCTCTTACGGCGGGCCGCTCACCAGCCATTCCGCAGCCATCATCCATAATCGTCAGGGTTACGTCCGGGCCGGATTGCTCAAGCGCGACGCTGATCCTCTTTGCCCGCCCGTGTTTTACGGCATTGCTGATGGCCTCCTGAGCAATCCGGTAAAGGTGTGTCGCCACTTTTGCATCGGCGAGGTAGACCGGGCGCGGGCATTCCCAACGGCACGTGACGTTAAAAAGCTTTTCAGACGCTACCGCCAGCGTCTTCAGAGCCGCCATGAGTCCCTGGGGGCCCGGTTGCACGGGCAACCACCCATGCGCGAGCATTCGCGCCTGCTGCATGGCGTCTCGAAGCAATTTGCCGAGTTCAAGCGCCTCTGCCCGCAAATGCGGATTGCCGGCGAGCTCCTGCACAAGAACCGCATGCCGAAACTCAATGCCGGCAAGCTGCTGGCACAGACCGTCATGCAGATCCTGGCCGATGCGCTGCCGTTCGCGATTGCTGATCAGGAGGAGCTCCTGCTCGAGCGCCGCCCGCTCGCTGGCGGCCGCGATGGTATCCGCCACGGACTGGATGAAAAACCGGTCGTCGTCCGTAAAGTCGCGCGAGGTTTGCGTGTAAGCACCAAGTACCCCGTACGATTTGCCGCGGCCCCAAATGACCACGGCGATGCCGCTGACGATCCCGTGGCCAGACAACAGAGTGGATCCGGGAAAGCACCCCTCGTCAGTCAGGTGTCGAAGCGTTACCGGTCCGGCTGAAACCAAGGTCAAACCTTCATACGATTCCCTGCCGGCGGTAACGGTCGCGTGGCCCACCACCCCCTTTCGCCAGCCTGCGCCCCCCCGCAGGAGCAGCGATCTTTCATCCTCCTGCAATTCCAGCACCGCGCAGAACGGCACGTTGAGCAGGCCAAGTACTTTGGAAACCGCATCGCTCAGCAATCCCGTCATGTCCCGGCTTTGCAGGGCACGCTGCCGCAAGGCGGTCAGCGCGTGCTGCCGGCCGGCGCAGTTTTCGAGGATGACGGCCTGCTCTTCAACCAGCCTCCGGTACCGTTGGAGTCGGGCCCGCAGACCGCCAATCTCGCTTGCAGAACTGTCCATCGGACGCCCGGTTTTCAAGCCGCATTTGGAAAGGGTTGGGGCCGAACCACACGCGTCGTCGTTATCCCTTGTCGCCACGACTGGCAGCCCATCGGGCCGCGTACGAAATAAGTTCGGCAGTCGTTTTGAAATTGAGCTTTTTCTTTATGCTCGCGCGATGCGTATCGACCGTTTTTGCGCTCAGGTGCAACCGGTCGGCAATACGCCGGGAAGAAAGGCCGGTACCGATCAGCTCAAAAATTTCGAACTCACGATCGCTGAGCTGCTCGATTGAGGACCGTTTTCGCTCGGTCTGCCCTCGGGTGAAAATCTCCAGGATACGTGCCGACACGGAGTTGCTGACGTAAATGTCCCCCCTTAAAACCTGGCGGATGGCCTCGATCACCTTCTCGCCTCCGGCCTCCTTGGTAATGTACCCTCGGGCGCCGGCCCGCAGGACCCGCTCGGCGTAAAGTGATTCCTCGTGCATGGAAATGACAAAGATCGGCAGGCTCGGACGCAGGGCTCTGATGTCCTTGATCAATTCCAGGCCGCTTTTTCCCGGCAGCATCAGGTCGACGACGACCAGATCGGGGTCACTGGACTGCAACATTTCCAGCGCCTGGGCGGCGGCCTCGGCGTGACCGCACACCGTCATGCCCGGCTCGCGATTGATCAAATAGGCAAGCCCTTCCCGGGTTATCGGATGGTCCTCTACGATCAGGACCCGAGTTTGCTCTCCAGCCAGCTTTCCCGATTTCATCACGCTCCGTGTACGGGGTCCACTCAACCATCACGGTTCCATCGTCTGAGCCAAGCCGATTCTCAACCGCTCCTCATCCGGGCGCGGTGAAAATCAGGATCTGCAATTTCACCCCACGACGGCTCCAACCGCTGGTGGCGACCTACGAAATCAGCGTTGCATTCAGGTCGCCATTGGTCAAGCTGGGCCGGAGTTGTCGGGCGGGATCTGGACTCCCGGGATCCGATGGTCACCCGACGATTGCGTTCTACGCCGCAGGCGCCGAAAGATTCCGGGCGTGCGCCGCATAGAATGGCGGGCCGGGACCGGGCACAAAGTCGAGCCGGCCGGTCGCGTTGAGCGCGGCGGGCTCCAGGCGCAAATACGCCTCAACCACAGGCCCGTCAGAAATGGCGTGCTTGAGCGAGAAATCCAGCGGCCAAGGGGTCTGGCCTCCAATCGGGATGACGATCAGCAAGCGTTCTTCACCCGGCAACAGGGGCCGGCAAGCCCGCCAGCGACGGGCCGCCGGCAGCCCCCGCCCACCCTGCAAAGGCTGCTCGCGCCAGTCCCGCTCGTCGGGTCGGAAATCCAGGCAACACGTGGGCGAATGGCCCAGCTCCACTTCGAATGCCGCCAACGGCTCACGGCTGGTGTGGTGGAGCGACACGTAAAGGTAATGGCTCAGCGAAGCGCCCATGGGATGAGGGCAAGAAGCAGCCGACTGAACTCGTAACTGGCCCCGTACCCGGGCCGAATTGGCACGGGGCACCGTGACCCCCCAGGCGCGCATGCGCTCCAGCGCAGTCCGCCCACTCGGGCCCTGCAGCCACCGGAGCAACTCGGCCCCGGCGAACACCTCGATGGCTGTCGGCTGGTCCTTCCGCCAATGCTCAAGCCATCGCCGGTCTTCAGGCGCCAGGGCCGCCGGCACACAAAGCGCCCAACGCCACGGGCCACCCGCCCCCTCCTGGATCAGCGTTCGCTGGAAGGCTTCCCGAACCTGCTGGCGCTTGAAACTGCACCAGCGTCCCAGAAAATACTTCGGCTGATAAATGGTTATCGCCAATGGTGAACCGGCTTTCGCTCCACTGACCCGAAGTCTCCCTTGAACATCATAAGGGCTCACCGCCTCAGTGCCAAACTCTCCTCGCAGGAGGGTTTCAACGATTTCGTTGAAGGCCGCCCTCGGTTCCGGCACGAAGAACTCGAGCTGTTCGAATGGGTTTAGACTCATAGCTGACATGTGACCCCACCGGTTCCCCCGGGATTACGGCCGGCGCAAAATCCGAGAATGGCTGCGAACGCTTTGTTGTCGCTTCAGGACTAACGGGCAACCGGCCATCGGCCAACAGACCGGGAGGGGCCACAATGACCTCGAGTGTGGGCAGAACTTGGCTGGCTCCGCAATAAGAAAATCTCCCCGCCCGACACAAGGAACTGCGCTTGCAGTGATACCATCAACAGACCGGCCCGGCAGGAGCCAAGCCGCAGCTACCCTCAGCATGTTTGCGTTCCCGACCGGAGCCCTCACCTACCGCGTGTCCTGCGTCTCTACCCAACGGGCCGCGAAAGAGATGAGCTCGGGCATGGTCCTAAGTTCCAGCTTCTCTTTGATCTTGGCCCGGTGCGCTTCGACCGTTTTCGTACTCAGATGGAGCTCTGCGGCAATGTCCGTAGTGCTTTTGCCGCGGCCGATAAGTTCGAACACCTCAAACTCCCGGTCACTTAACAAACCGAGCGGAGACGACTCCACCCGATGGCCAGCGAAGCTCTCCAGAATGCGAGCCGAGATCTTCTCGCTTACGCAGAGTTGGTTGGCAAGCACCTGGCGAATGGCCTGGACCATCACCGGACCGGTTTCACGCTTCATGACGTACCCGCGCGCCCCGGCACGAAGAACGCGCTCGGCCCAGAGTAATTCGTCGTGCATCGAAAGAACGAGGATCGGCAGAGCCGGGTGAAATGCACGGAGGTCCTTGATCAACTCCAACCCGTTACGGCCAGGCAGCCCGATATCAACCAGCACCAGGTCAGGGTTAAGTTCCGCAGTAGCCTTAAGACCTTCGGCGGCTGTTTCGGCCTCACCGCAGACGCTCAGGTCCGGTTCGCGGCTGATCAAAGTGCGCAGACCTTCCCGGATCATCGGGTGATCATCGACGATGAGGATGCGTTTTGTCGTTAACGGCGGCATGAGGCGAACGTTTCAATCGGGCGCCTGCGCAGGCAGCAATTTTCGAAACGTGCCGATCCGACCAGGAGCGCTTGGAAAACGCTTTCCGCCGGCAAACCTCAACACCCTTTCCCTCGCCTACACGGCGACGTGGAGCCTAAGTTGCCGGAAAACTTACTTGTCCAGCATGCACCCTAGGGTGCGAGACGGGCTAAAACAACTACATCCCTTCCCAAGTCGCAAGCAGGAAAAAGCCTTAGCGCCACAAGGCGGTTTCCTCAATGGCTCTCAGGTCACACGGCGGGCACAGCGACAGAGTTCACACGGCGAACACGGCGAGCCACGGCGAACGCGGCGAGAAGATTAAATCATCCGCAGAACACGCAGAGAACGCAGAAAAGAGGAAACATCCACAGATTACACAGATTGACACAGATTAAGAGGACCTGGCGGCAACTCTAAGACTGACGCTCGCACCCACCCCCCACGCTCGAACTCCGAACTCCGAACTCTTTCCCCCTCTTCCCGCCGTGGTCGCCGTGTTCCGCCGTGGTCGCCGTGTGAACTCTTCCGTTGTGCCCGCCAAACCCGCCGTGCCCGTGGTGTGACCGAACGCCAATCCGTTGCCTTTAAAGCACGACGCTCTCGGACGGGGCATTCTCGATGGCGGCGGCACCGCCGGTCCGTTTGAACTCGCGGTGATGAAACAAGGCCGCTTCGACGATGACGTCCGCCGAGTGGGCAAAGCCCAAGCGGCCGGTGTTGAGCGTCAGGTCATACAAGGTCGCGTCATCGATCTCAGCGTTAAAATAACGCCGCACATACGCGCGCCGCGCGTGATCACGGCTTTTGGCGATGCGAGCGGCTTCGGCCTGACTGACCTGATTTTGGGCGGCCAGGTGCTCGACCCGCCGTGTCCAGGGCGCGACCAACCGGACGTGAAACAGCTGGGGCATGCGCGCGGTAATGATGTTTGCGCCCCTTCCCACCAGGATGACGTGCCCCAGGCTGGCCAGCCGCAGGATGGTTTCAGTCGTAAGTTGTACCAGCGTCCAGGGCGAAGGGGTTAATCCCAGGAGTTCCGCGACGGCCGTATCCACCGGCGGCCGGGCCGCCTCTTCCATAAAGCGGGCCAGTTTGTCGGGCAGGTGGTGATCTTTCAAAACCTCCTCGGCCAGATTCGCATCAAATACGGCCCAGGGCCGGGATTCACTGCTCGTTTCGAGGGCGCGCATCCGTTCAGCAATCATCCCGGCAATCGTAACGGCGCCGGCGCCCGCCTCGCGGGAGATTGTGATCGCCAACGGTTGCGGTTCACGCTGCTTTCCGGGCACAGTCGCGTGCGCCTGCAGGTAATGTCGGAAGGATTCGAGGGGGGAGGTTCGCATAAGCTCCGGTTCTGTTTATTTACCCTACATCAATCACATTTTCATCCTCGCATGCAATCGTTCGTTCCCTCGGCTGCACTGGCCGGCAACGCCCCCATCGCGAGAGGCCGCCCGGTGATGCTGATGGGAACGCTTGCTGCGAAGAAGACCGGCCGCCGGAGCGGATCAGTCAGGGTACAGCCTGGATTGACGCGACCTGCCGCAGTCTGTCATAACCCACGACCAATCCTTCCAGCGTGTACGTCCGTCCTGCCACCATGTCCCGCGTCGAAACGGTACCGTTAAATTCCGCGCGTTCGTCCGGGTTAATGATCGCCGTGCTCAGGGTTTGGCTTACCGGCTGGTCGTCTGACCACTGGACCAGTTTCTTACCCGTGGCATCACGCAGAATAAAATCGTACCGGTGGCTGTTGTTGAAATACAGGTTTACGGGGTTCCTGGACCGGTTGATCAATACCAGCCGCGCTTCGATCGTGCGCGTGTCCGCGAGTCTGACCACCTGCGGATTCACCTCGAGCCTCACCTCAACCCCGTACGCCACCGATCCCCTGACAGCGCCATTAGCACTGCCTTTTACCGGCTTGACTTTGGGGGCCGCCGGCGTGCTTGCACGCCGTCCGAACGGCAACCAGGCGCATCCGGCCAGGAGCAGCAGCATCAGCGCAGAGGAGAACACACGGGTCAGCATGCAAATCGTTTAGCAGAGCCCCGGGAGGTTGCAAACTCTAAGCAGTTTCATACCAGTCGCTTATGCGTGAACATCGAACCGGCGGATGGCTATCCGCCATGCTCCTCCTGGCGACATCAATCGCAGGATTCAGGCTGCCGCCAACCGCCCGGGCGGAGCCATTACAACTGGTACTGCCAACTGATAACGACGGACTCTTAACCGGCCATCCGGAAAACTTTTACCAGTACGTGCGACGCGATTTCGAAGGAGTACGGACGTTCGCGTGGGAAGGCGGCCAGTACGGGTTTGTGCGCAATCCGCACCGGTTCGGCCCCGAGGTCATCTACAGCCGTTTCCACGAGGGGATTGATATCCAGCCACTGCACCGTGACCCCAAGGGCGAACCCGAAGACGTCGTCGGGGCGATCGCACCGGGAGAGGTCGTCTACGCCAACGCACAACCCTCAGGTTCCAACTACGGCCGTTACGTCGTGGTCGAACATCAATTCGAAGGCTGCCCGTACTTCAGTTTGTATGCCCACTTGAAGCTCGTCACCGTTCAAATAGGGGACCGGGTCTCAGCCAAGGCGCCCCTGGGCATCATGGGATATTCCGGCGAGGGCATTGACCGTGAAAGGGCGCACGTCCACCTGGAAATTAATCTGCTGTTAAACGCCGCTTTTGACGCCTGGTACGCCCGGCATTTTCCCGGCGACGGTAACCGGCACGGTTTGTACAATGGCATGAACCTGGACGGCATCGACCTGGGAAGGCTTTACCTGGCTCTCCAACGCGACCCAAACTTGACGATCCCGCAGTTTCTGCACCAGGAAACCGTCTGGTACCGGGTTCGTGTACCGGCAACCACGGGCATGGACATCCTCGATCGTTACCCTTGGCTTTCACCTCAGGGGCGGTTGACGCCCGCTGGATGGGAGATCGCTTTCGCCCAGTCAGGGGTTCCGCTCGATTTCGAACCGGTGCAGGAAGCGCCGCCCGGTCCTGAACTGGTCTGGGTGCATCCGTCAAAGTTCCCGCAGCAAATGCTCACGCGCGGCTACCTGCACGGGACGGTACCCAACTGCACTCTCAGCGCCGAAGGCTTGAACTACCTCGACCTGATTTGCCCAAGGCAGTAGGAAATGCCACAAGCCGAAAAATGCCACAAATGGCAGAAAACTTGATTTACCCCGTGCCGGTCCCAATTCGGCTCATGGCATTGGATCACTGCCGCAAAACACGGAAACAGAGGAATGCTGCTTCGCTTATCCATTTGTGGCATCCTCCTTCAGCCGCAGCGATGACATCGCTGGGCGCCTTGTTTTTCAAGCGGTTTCGGAGGAGCGGTTGAGGTTAGATCGGGGCCTGTTCCATTGGTGGCATTTTTCCGCTTGCGGCATTTGTGGCATGCCTTTTTGTGGCATTCCTTAATGGGCCCCGGCCATCTCCTTCGACAGCGGCCGTGAGGCTTTCTTGAACAGGAAGACCAGCGGCACCAGCAACGCACAGCCGATGACTAACATCCGGAACTGGTCGACGTACGCCCACACACCCGCCTGCTGCTGCAGCACCTGATACATCATGCCGTAAGCCTCATGTTGAGCCGCCACGGGATCAACGCCCCGGGCGGCCAGGGAATGCTGCATGACCGCTAACTGGTTTGTGAACGGCGCATCGTAGGGGGTCATGTGGCCGACCAGCAGGTTCTGGTGGGTCTGCATGCCTCGGGTTACCAGGGCCGTAATCAGCGAGATACCGACGGAGCCGCCAAGATTTCGCACCAGGCTGGTTATACCCGTCGCGTCGCCCATACTCTGGCGAGAAACGGTCGCCATGGAAAACGTCGTCATCGGCACAAAAATCGAGGTGACCGCAAAGCCGCTGATGACGATCGGCCAGATCACGTTGCCCGGAGCAATCGAGAGGTTGACCTCGCCCAGCATGTACATCGTGACCGCGAGCAGTACGGCTCCCTGTGCCATCCAGTAGCGGCCGTCGATCCTGGAGATGATGCGCCCGGCCACCACGCTGCCGACGATCGCGCCCAGGCCGCGCGGGCTCATCACCAGACCGGATTGCAGTGCGGGGTAGTTCATCAGGTTTTGCAGAAACTGCGGTAACACCGCCGTGGTTCCAAACAGGATGGCGCCGACGCTGAAATTGAGGATGACGCCGATCGAGAGATTCCGATCCAGCAGCACCCGCAGATTCACGATCGGGTTAGGCACCGTAAGCTCCCAGATGAGGAAGGCGATGAAACCGACCACAGCGCCGGTGGCCAGGATACAAATGAACCTTGAGGAAAACCAGTCCTCGTCCTGCCCTTTGTCGAGCATCACCTGCAGGCACGCAATCCAGAGCGCAAGGAGGCTGAAGCCGATGTAATCGATGCGCCCCGGCTTGCTTTCCTTCAGGTAGGGGGGATCCTCAAGGAAGAGAAAGCACAAGGTTGCCGCCAGGATGCCGATCGGCAGGTTGATGTAGAACACCCAGCGCCACGTAAGGTTGTCAGTCATCCAGCCGCCGAGGGTCGGCCCCAGGATCGGGGCCACCACGACGCCCATGGCATAAACCGACATGGCCGAACCCCGCTTTTCAGGCGGGAACGTTTCCAGCAGGATTGCCTGGGCGATCGGCTGAAGGGCTCCGCCCCCGGCGCCCTGGAGGATGCGCGCGAGGATGAGCATTCCCAGGCTGTTCGCCATCCCGCACCAGGCGGAAGCCAGCGTGAAAATGCAGATGCAGCTGATGAGAAACTTGCGGCGCCCAAAATACCGTCCCAGCCAACCGGTCGCCGGCAGGACGACCGCGTTGGAGACGAGGTAACTGGTCAGCACCCAGGTGGCTTCGTCGGCGCTCGCCGACAGGTTGCCGGCGATATGATTCAACGCGACGTTCGCTACCGAAGTGTCCAGCACTTCCATAAACGTCGCCGCCATCACGGCGCCGGCGATCAGCCACGGGTTGGCCTTTGGACGCCATTCTTTAGTACCTGGACCCGCCATGAAACAATAACCTTTACGGCCTGATTAACCCTGCCCTTTGACCCGCTTGGGCCGGCTCCGGAACCAGAGCGCCAGCAGCATCACGGCGACGGTCGCACCCGCTATCACGATCAGAGCGAAGGATGAATAGTGAAAATCCTGAACCTTCACCGCCGGCACCACCGATTCTCCCGGACCTAACGGCAGCCCCGACTGCGGCAATTCGTCAAAGACGATCTTCACCGGCACACGCTGGACCACTTTGACGTAGTTTCCGGTCGCGTTCTCCGGCGGCAGCAGGCTGAACCGAGCGCCGCTGCCGGCCTGGATGCTGTCGACGCGCCCGTGAAATTTCTGCCCGTGCAGGGCGTCAATCTCGATCTCAACCGGTTGGCCGGGACGCATCAGGTCGAGTTGGTTCTCTTTAAAGTTCGCCGTCACCCAAACTCTTGCGGGAACGAGCGCGAGCAACGTCTGCCCCGTCTGGATGTAATTCCCAGGTTCAACGGCTTTCTTGGTCACGCGCCCGTCTTCGGGTGCACGGATTTCGGCGTACGACTCGTTGAGTTTGGCCGTCTGCAGATCGGCATCGGATTCCTCGGTTTTTGCCTGAACGCTCTTGAGCAAGGCGGCGTAAGTACTGACCGTGGCGCGCGCCTCGGCGACTTGAGCCTGGTCGCTGGCCACCTTCTTCAGGTTGGCCTGCAGTTGCGCCTGGGCGCTGTCCGTCGCGGCGCGGGCGGCGTCAAGATCCTGCGCGGACATCACCTTGGTCCGGAACAACTCCTGGGTGCGCTGAAAATCCCTGGCCGCTTTTTCCGCCTGGGCCCGGGATGCATCCGCGGTGGCTTGATCGGACTCCACGGTGGCTTGCAGGGAATAGACGTGCGCGACGGCCTGATCAATGGAAGCCCGCACGGCGCCTTCCTGGGCGCGCGCGCTTTCCAACGCGGCGTCTTTCTGCTTTCTGGCGGACGCCAGGTCGCGGTCATCCAAGGCCACCACGAGGTCCCCTTTTTTGACGGTTTGGTTGTCGCTGACCAGCACGCGGTCGACGCGCCCGGCCACCTTGGGCGCCACGTTGATGATGTGACCGTCGATGAACGCGTCATCTGTGCTCTGGTAGCCCTGGCCGTGCGCGTAGTAGTACGCGCCGGCAACGGCAGCCAATGGGACCAGGACCATCAGGAACAGGGTCAGCCGCAGGCTGCGGCGTCCCCCCTTTCCCTGTGGTTTGGCCGTGACCGGTTCTTCACGCGCCGGCGGCCGTTGCGCCGGACGTTCTGCAGGGCCTTTGCGGACAGCCGGCTCGGTTTCGATCTGTTGTGCCATACGTTACGATTGCTTGGCGGGCGCGCAGGTCTCGATGCCCCGCACGAAAATTTCGACTAAGGTTTGTAAGTAAACGTCCCGGGGGCAGCTTCGGGGGCCGAAAGTCGACCACCGCAGGACCGCGCTGTGGAGCGCATCCCGCAGGACTTCAACGGCGCCCATCGGATCAACTTCAGGCCGAACCAGGCCGTTTTGCTGGCCCTGGCGCAACCAGTCCGCAATCCGCTCCTTGATCGGCACAATCGCGCCGATGATTGTGTCCTGAATATCCTTCGGCAAAAGGTGACCCTCCCCGATCACGATGCGGGCCACGGCTTCCCGGCGTTCCACCACGCCGACGTAAGCCTTGACGTAATGAAAAATGGCCGCGCGAAGGTCATGGTCTTCGAACTGGTGATTGTCCATAAATGCCACTTCGGCCTTGAGCGTCTCGGAGATGACGGCCCGAACCAGATCCGACCGCGTCCGGAAGTGGCGAAACAAGGTGACCTCGTTAACGCCGGCGCGGCGGGCGATCTCCCGGGTTGTCGCTGACTGAAACCCGAGTTCGGTAAACGCTGCGTCGGCGGCCCGCAACAACTTCTGGCGGGTACAATCGACGCCCGGGGATCGTCCCGGGTCAGCTTCAAGACCGGTAAGGAGCTGGTGCTGTGCCATGCAAGTACTTACCTACAAATCCGGGAAAAATGCAAGTGATTACTTGCGTTGTGGGAATGCCACAAGTGAAGACCGGTGCCGGGTGTCCGTCATACGGCGGGCACAGCGGGTTTGGCGGGCACGACGTAAGAGTTCACAAGGCGAACACGGCGGGCCACGGCGAACACGGCGGAAAGAGGAGGAAAGGGTTCGGAGTTCGGAGTTCGGAGCGGCAGCATGGGGGTTAGGTGCGAGCGTCAACCTTAGAGCTGCCGCCAGATCCTCTGAATCTGTGTCAATCTGTGTAATCTGTGGATGGATCCTCTTTTCTGCGTTCTCTGCGTGTTCTGCGAATAATTCTGTCTTTCCGCCTGGTGAGCGTGACCTTCGGGGGCGATCGGGCCTGGTTCCACGACCTCTCCGAACTCCGAACCCCGAACTCTTCTCGCCGTGGCTCGCTGTGTTCGCGGTGTGATTCATCTGCGGCATTCGCGGCATTTTTCGGCTTGTGCCATTTCAAAATGTGCTAGTCTGGCCGACGCCCCAATGAACAAACGTCAGGCTACCCTGCGCCGCGAGACGGGTGAGACCAGGATCGGCGTCACTCTCGAGCTTGATGGTTCCGGAAAATCCGAGATCCACACCGGCGTGGCATTTTTCGATCACATGCTCACGCTCCTGAGCAAACACAGCCTGATCGATCTGCAGGTCCGGGCTGAGGGCGATTTAAGCGTGGATTACCACCACACCGTGGAGGACACCGGAATCGTTCTTGGTGAATGCCTCAAACACGCTCTGGGCACGAAATCCGGGCTCCGGCGGTACGGTTGGGCGTTACTGCCGATGGACGAAACGCTCGTCGAAGTTGCGCTCGACCTGAGCGGCCGTTTTTACCTTGCGTTTGAAGCGCCTGACTTCCCGCAGCCGATCGGGACTTTCGATTTTCAGCTGGTGGAAGAGTTTCTGCGCGGTTTTGCCGCGAACGCAGGGATGAACCTTCATGTGACGGTCAAGCGCGGCCGAAACGCGCATCACGTTGCTGAGGCGATCTTTAAAGGGCTGGCTAAAGCTTTGGACCAAGCCTGCCAGGTTGATGCACGGGTTATCGGGGTACCAAGTTCAAAAGGAATCTTGTAAAACCATTTTTGAGAGGTAGAAAAAGCGGGGAGCACGGATGAACCCTCGGTTAGGCTTAATTGATTACGGCTCGGGCAACCTGCGGAGCGTGACGAAGGCGCTGGAACGCGTCGGCGCACAGGTGGCCCGGCTTGGTGATGGTGGCCAGATTAGTGATTTCGCCGCCCTGGTTTTGCCGGGGGTCGGTTCGTTCGGAGATTCGGTTAAGCAGCTGCACGCGCGGAGGATGTTTGAGCCCGTGCGAGAGTGGATCAGAGAAGGACGGCCTTTTCTTGGCGTCTGCCTCGGTTACCAGCTCCTCTTCGAACGCAGCGAGGAAAGCCCGGGTGTAGCCGGGTTGGGTGTCTTGGCCGGAGTCGTAAAGCGGTTTGCCGCCGGCACCCCCGGCACCCTTAAGGTGCCGCACATCGGCTGGAACCAGGTAACCTGGCGCCGTGCGGTCCGTGAACGTTTCACCGCGTTACCGGAACGCGCCTACGTGTACTTCGTGCATTCTTATTATCCGGAACCGGCCGATGCTTCAGTCGTCGCGGGCACGGCAGAGTACGGCGCCTCTTTTGCCGCCGCAGTCGCAACCAAGAACGTATTCGCAACGCAGTTTCACCCCGAAAAAAGCCAGGATGCGGGTCTAACCATCCTGCAGGAGTTTGTGAGGTCGTTGGCATGATTATTCTACCCGCCATTGATTTATACGACGGTCAAGTGGTCCGGCTTCGCCAAGGCAAGCTGGAAGAAAAACAGGTCTATTCCGACGACCCGCTGGCGTTTGCCCGTTGTTGGGAAGAAGAAGGAGGCAATTGCCTCCACGTAGTCGACTTGAATGCCGCCTTCACGGGTGAGCAGAAGAATCTGCACATCGTCAAGCGGCTGGTCGGATCACTGAATATCCCCGTGCAGGTAGGCGGGGGGGTGAGGTCGATGGAAGCGGCTGCCGCGTTGCTTGAGGCCGGTGCCGCTCGCGTGGTGGCGGGAACCAAAGCCGTCCAGGATCCGGAGTTTGTGCCGGCGTTGACCGAAAAATTCGGGGGCGCGCAGGTTGCCGTCAGCGTCGACGTGCGGGATGGCAGGGTTGCCGTAAAAGGCTGGGCGGAGACCACCTCCTTGCACGCGCTGGACTTCGTGCGCAGGCTCGATCAGCAGGGGGTCGGCACCCTGATTTTCACCGACATTGCGACTGATGGGATGCTGACGGGGCCGAGCATCCCGCAACTGATTGAGGTGCTCAGGCATTTCCGCGGTCAGGTTATCTCCAGCGGTGGCGTCGCCAGCATCGAAGACGTAAGATCACTCGCCGGTCTTCACGGCCTGTACGGGCTGATCATCGGCAGAGCAATTTTCGACGGGACGATCGACCTGGGCGAAGCCGTGGCGGCTGCGGCCGTGGCCTCCGCTGCGCAAGGCGCCGTCGGTTAGCTACGAAGGCACGAGTAACGGAAGAATGCAGCCCCGGGGCGGTTGTCTCCCCATTTGTGGCATTCTTCCGCTTGTGGCATTCTTTCAGCGGGCGGCGCTACGCGGCACTTTCGTCTGCTCAATCAGGTCGGACAAAATGTTCACGGTCTCGCGTTTGATCGCATCGGCCTGTACGTTTCCGGCTTCCTCATCGTCGTTTGACGCGAGTTCATCTTCCGAGCGTTCCGCCCCGTCCGCCTTTGCCTTTTTGGCGGCAAGTGAATTCGGATCCTTGTCGAGCCGCTTCAACTGCGGCTTGTCGACGTCAGCCAGCGCCAGTTCATAATAACGGTCGTGATCCTGCGCCTCGGCTTTTTTCTCGTCTTCCTTCTCTTTATCCCGCTCACCCGTTTCATGCTCCAGTTCGTCACGCCGGATTTTTTCGTTCAGCGACAAACGGTTGTTCTTCACGCGGTCATTCACATGCTTGACGTCCTGCACGATGTCCTGGAGAACAGGATCCTGGCTGGTGCGCCCAATGGATTTGCGCCGGATATCATCCACGAAAAGCGGCTTGCGATTGTTGGCCAGGTCGATCGGGGCCGGTTCCACTTCATCATACGGCAGCGCGTGTTCCAGGGCCGATTCGCCAAACTCCGGACTGTCCGTCAGTGACGGAAGGACGATGTCGGAAATCACGCCACGAAACTGGGTCGAGCCGCCGGCAACCCGATAAAATTTCTGGACCGTCAGCTTAAGGGCCCCCGCCTGGTTGGCTGAACTGCTCAGCATGGGCATGAACCGTCCGAGTTCCAGCATCGTTTGGACCGTGCCTTTGCCGAAGGTACTTGAGTCACCGACGATCAGCGCGCGCCCATAATCCTGCAGCGCCGCCGCGAAAATCTCGCTGGCTGAAGCGCTTAGCTTGTTGACCAGCACCACCATCGGCCCGCTGTAGGCGACGCCGGCGTCTCGATCTTTCAAGACATCGATGTCACCATTGGCGTCCTTGACCTGCACGACCGGCCCTTGGGTGATAAAGAGGCCGGTCATCTTGATGGCCTCGTCCAGCGAACCGCCCCCGTCCCGCCGCAAATCAATCGCCAGGGCCTGAATGCCTTCCTGCTGGAGGCGTTTCAATAAGGCCGCCACGTCACGAGAGGTGCTCTTGCCGGTCCGCGACTTTTCCATATCCTGATAAAAAGACGGCAGTGTAATCAGGCCGATTTTCTGCGTGGTGCCGTCCGGGAGATCGCGTTCGATGATTTCGGCCTTCGCTTCCTGTTCCGTCAATTTGACGTTGTCACGAATCAGTTCAACGACCTTCCGCTTGGATGGATCCGGGGCTGTGCCGGGGATCACCTGCAGGCGGACCAGGCTGCCCTTTTTCCCGCGGATCATCTCGACGACTTTATCGAGCTTGAGGTCGACCGTATCGACGAAATTGTCTTTCCCTTGCGCCACCCCGGTAATGCGATCGCCGACGCCGAGTTTGCCGCTCATCTGAGCCGGTCCCCCGGGCAGCAAACGGGCGATTTTAGCGTAACCGTCCTCCGAACGAAGCTCCGCCCCGATGCCGGTCAGCGAGAGGCGCATGTTGATTTCAAAGCTTTCCAGGTCCGATTTGCCGAGATACTCCGAATGCGGGTCATACGTCAGGGCAATCGAATTCAGGTACGTCTGGAGTACGTCGTCATCGTCGCGTTCCTCCAGGCTCTTCAGCATCTGATCGTACCGCCGCCCCACCACCTTGGGCCCGGGTTCCGTGGCCAGCTTGTTAAGCTTTTCCTGGAGCAATTCCCCTTCAATGCGGTCGCGCCAAAGCGTATCCGCCTCGGTCATGTTTGCCGGCCAGGGCTCCTTTTTGCGATCCAACGCGATGGTACGGTTGCTCTTGAAATTGTACTCCTTTTTAAGCAGCACCCGGATCTTCGCGATCCGGTCCTCAACACGCTGCTTGAATAGGGCGTAGATTTCCCGGGCCGGCTCGACATTGCCGACCAACAAGTCTTGCGCCATGCTTGGCCCGTACTTCTGCTTGATGTCGTTAATGTCCTCCTGCGTGAAAAACAGCCGGTTATAGTCCAGGTTCTCCAGGTACGTGTCCAAAATCTTCTGCGCCGTTGCGCCGTCGATTTTCTGCCGGCTATAGTGGCCTTGCTCCAACAGCTTTACCACGGTCGTCGCAATCTGCCGGGAGTCGGAGGCGCTGATCTTCGCGGCCGCTCTTTGCTGAGCGAATAAGGGATTAAAGGGAAAAGACAATGCGATCGCGGAAATCGCGACACAAAGAGTTTTCATGCAATTACTAAACGGCAGTTTTCAAAGCAAGAGCTTGTGACCCGAGGAAATCTCATCCCTTCAAGGTTTACGTTAAACCGTGCAATGTCCCTGCGTTATGCTTGAGATTCAATCTTTTATTGGGGGTATTTTCGAAACCAACGGTTACCTCGTGCGGGCGCCTGAGGGCGACTTGCTCGTGGATGCGCCCACGGGTGCCCTGGAGTGGTTGGAGCGGGAGGGGCGCCAACCGGCGGTGCTGCTCATCACTCACGGCCATCTGGATCACATCGATGACGCCGCCAAAATCGTCCGCCGATACGGCTGCCGGCTCGGGTGCCATCGCGATACCGTTCCGATGCTGACCGATCCCGAGTTTTTCCGCCGCCTCGGTTTCAGCCTCGAAGTCGAACCCGTACAGCCCGGTTTTCTGATTGAAGAATCCGAAAGTACCCCGGTGCTCGGTCTGGACTTCAAGGTGCTGCTGGTGCCCGGCCATTGCCCGGGAAGCCTCTGTTTCTATCACCCGCCCAGCGCCAACCTCTTCAGCGGCGACGTCCTGTTCGCCGGGAGCATCGGGCGGACGGACCTGCCCGCCGGCAATTACCCGGAGCTTATCCAGGGGCTTCACGACAAGGTCCTGCGGCTCCCGGATGAAACCCGCGTTTTACCGGGGCATGGTCCCGCCACGACGATCGGGAAAGAGCGCCGGTCCAACCCTTTTCTGGTCATTTAGCTTTCAGCCGTCCACCTCGCCCGGCGCCCGCCAAATGATCCGGTTCAGCGCAGGATCCCTTGCAGGTCTTCATCCGCCAAATCCAGGGGATGCCCCGTCCAGACCACCCTGCCGGTCCGGTCGACCAGGAAGGCTTGCGGGATACCGTCCACCCCAAAACGGCTGTAGAGATTGCGCGACGTGTTGATCGCCACCCGGTACTGCATCGGGAGTTGTTGTTGGAAGCGCCTGACGGTTGGCTCGTCCTCGTCCGTTACGCCGATTACCTCAAGACCTTGCGGATGATAACGGGCGTAGAGGTCGTTGAGATGGGGAATGCTCCTGCGGCAGGGCGGACACCACGTCGCCCAAAATTCAACCAGCAACGGTTTCTTCTCCAAATCCGGTTTATTATCGCCCAGGTAAGTCAACGCCAGTGACGGCAGCCGGTCACCCGGCTTGAGAGTCGATTCCTGGCCGCGAATCAAAAAGATCGAGCCGAGCATCAGTACACCGACAATCAGGAGCGGGATCAGTTTTTTCATCGCTGCTTGGAACAAGGGACCATTACCGATCGACCTTGTTATTTCAATATTTTCAAGGGCAGGTAAGAACCGGGCCCTGAGGTGCTCCCCCCCTTTGCGCGTCCCGCCTCTCGCCAAGCGCTGATAACGGCTCAAGCCGGACCCTTGCGCGGGCCGCGCGCAAGTACGACCCGGCCTTCGGCGACCGGTTCATCCGCCACGCAGGCCCGGACATCGCACAAAAACAGGCCTTGCAAATCCCCGGTCTTCCTGGCGGAAAACACGACGCGTTCACGCGGGCGGACGGGCCGGATGAATTTCATCGATTGAATGGCGGCGAGCAACAGGACGTGATCCGCATCCCCCAGGGCCACACCGGCGGTCTGAGCCATTCCTTCCGCCAGGAGCACACCGGGCACCAGCGGATTGCCGGGAAAATGTCCCTGAAAAAAGGATTCCTCACCCGAAAACACCTTCGTGGCCGTAGCGGCTACGCCCGGTTCATGCCGCTCCACCTCGTCGATGAAGACAAACGGCTCACGGTGAGGCAGGCCAAGCGCGATCGGATCCATGGAATAATGCCGCGACGCAACAATGCCACAAATGCCACAAGTGAAAAAATGCCACAAATGACCGACCCCGTTAGGAAGGTTCTCCGGTCTTCGTACTCGCAGCCTTTCTAAAAAAACAGCCTGCAAATGGAATACTGCCAGGAGCGCCGCAGATGATGGACCGCCATTTGTGGCATTTTTTCACTTGTGGCATTTGTGGCATTGTTCCGTCGTGGCATTTCCTACCGGGCCCATTCCGCCGCGCTCAGGTCTTCAGTCGCCCCGGGCGGATTCGGCGCCGGCATCGGCATGTGGCGGTGCAACGATAATTCACGATTCACGCTGAGGTAAATTCCCTGCTCAATCGGTCCGGATCCGACGTGCAGCGACGCGGCCCGGTCGATGATTGCCTTCTCCGCCACCGTCAGCCGCTCATTTTGCAGCAGGTGCTCGGTCCAGGAGGGCACCGTCATCTCGATGCGGAAAGTGTTGGGGCGCATAAGATCCTCGTGCAATCCCCAGCCGTAGGCGCCGTTGCGCAGGTGAATGAGGCGGACTTCCCGCATCAGCACCATAAACTCGCTGCCCCGGTTCCAGTCGACCTCGAACTGGTACGTAATGATCACCGGCCCGTCGTGCGGCTGCGGCGTGTGAATCAACCTGTGCGAGGAGGGGGTGACCGGGGCAGGGTCAAAATTCAAATCCTGCGTAAAGTCGATCGACAGCGGGATGGCCAGAACAAGGCTGACGAGCAGCGAAGCCGCGGCCGCCAGCAGCGTGATCTTCAGGCCGAGGTTAGCGGCCGCCACGCCCCAGAGAACGCTGCCGAGAGCCGTCGCGCCTTGGCCGACCATCATGATGGTGGCATTCATTCTTCCCCGCGCCCAGGCGGGCATCGCGCGCTGGCTGGCGACCCAAAGCTCGGATGCGGCCATGGTCCACGCAATGCCGGCCAGCGCCGCGGTGAACATTAAGAACGAGCGGTTCTGAACGAGGGCCATTTGCACAAAAACCAGCGCGAGCAGCAGGTTTGCCAGGATGGTGATCTGATTCGATTTAAGCCGCGATCTCGCCCGCGGAATCACGAAAATGGCGCCGAACACCGAACCGATGCCCATGCACGTGAAAAGCAGGCCAAGGCTGGATGCCCGCAGGTGCAGCGCTTTCAAACCTACCACGGGCAGTAACGCCGGAATGATACAGATGAAAAACGTAAAAAGAATGTTCCGCGCCAGCACCACTTGGATGCTCGGCGTGAAGCGCACGTAGCGCACGGCGGTAGCAAAGGACTCAAAGAAATTTTCCAGCGGAAGTTTCGATTGGCGCTGCCGCGGGTGCCAGGCCAGCAAAGTGGCCACAACCGCCAGAAAGCAAACCGAGTTAGCTGCAAACACACAGTTCGCTCCCAGCAGGGGCAGCAGAAAGCCGCCGATCGCCGGCCCGATGATACTGGAAATGTTCAGCTGCAATCCGCTCAGCGTCGCCGCTGACGGCAACTCCTCGTCCGAAACGATCTCCGGGACGATCGCGGTCCAGGCCGGCGCATTGAATGCAAAGCCGACCCCGGTCAAAAAGATGGCACCCAAAATCACATACGGGTTCAGCAGGTGCGCAAAGCCGGCCAGGGCGAGCAAACCGGCCGACGCCGACAGCCAAAGGTTCATCACGCTGAGCAGCCTGCGGCGGTTGACCATGTCGGCCAGGGCCCCCGCTGGAAGCGTAAACAGAAAAAAGGGCAGGGACGCCACGGTCGACATCAGGGACAAAAGCACCGTAGACGAACTCAGGCTGTTAACCACCCAGGTGGCGGCGGTATCGTGCGCCGAAACCATGGTGCTGGAAACCACGCTGGCGAGCCACAAACGACGAAAAACCGGATTGCGGAGCGCGCGAAAGGTGGAAGTTGACGCGGCTGACATCTTCATGGCGAGCTAGGCAGGAAATCGGCTCGTTACGCCCCCTTCCTCGACACTCGACGATAAATTTCCTCGCCCCAACCGCAACCGAAACCTGTGCCCCTCACCCGTTCGAGGCATCACGCATCCGGCGGCGCCTTCCCGATTGCCTCCGGCTCGGCCGAAACCATTTCCGCTCCGGCCGATTTGATGTTAACGGCCGGCGCAACCGGGAGCAGCGTCCGGCGCGGCAACAGTTCCCGCGTGATCGAAAGGTAATGTTTGACCACCGGCCGCCGGTTGCCGGCATTAAGCTTCCAGGTGCGCTCCCAGATGTCTAACTCGCTGCGAGTCATGCGCTCATGCTGGTGCAGGTGTTCCGACCAGGAAGCGATGATCATCTCCGTCCGAAACCGGTTGCGCTTTTCCAGGTCTTCATCCAGACGCCAGCTGGAAGCGCCGTTCCGCAGGTTGATCAGCCGCACTTCGCGCATGAGTTCCAGAAATTGCGCTCTGTCCTCCTCGCGGATGTCGAATTCCATGCTCACGGCCACAGGGCCGTCGTGCGGCTCGGGCGCGTGCAGCATGCGATGATGCACCGTGGTGAGCGGCGCGGGATCGGTGTTGAGTTGGTTGGCAAAATTGATCGAGAGCGGCACCGCCAACCCCAGGCTGAGAAAAAGCAGCAGCGTCGCCGCGAGCAGCGCGAACTGGATTCCGGCTGACGATGCCAGCGCGCCCCACACCAGGCCGCCCAGCGCCATGCCCCCTTGAGAAACCATCATGTGCGTGGCGTTCATCCGGCCCCGAGCCCAGGCCGGCATGGCGCGCTGCCCCGCCACCCACAACTCCGAGGCCGTCAGCGTCCAGCTTACCCCGGCGAGGGCCGCCACCAAAAGGAACGCGTTCGTGTCGCGAACCCAGACCATCAGGAGAAACACCGCACCCAGCAGGCTGGTGGCCAAGATCGTTAACGTATTCGGAGAATAGTGGGCTCGCGCCCGCGGGATGATAACCATCGCGCAAACCACGGATCCGATCCCCATGCTGGTGAAGAGCATGCCCAGGTGAGTCGAACCGAGGTGCAGTTCGCGCAGCCCCACCACCGGTAACAGAGCCGGAATCGCCGCAATAAACACCGCAAACAGGACGTCTCGAGCCAACACCACCTGCATGCCGGGCGCATAACGGACGTACCGGATCGCGCTCGCAAACGATTCAAGGAAGCTTTCCAGCGGCACCTTGCTCTGGCTCGAGGTGGGGCGCCAGAAGCTCAGAGCGATCACGAGCACGAAAAAACAAACCGAGTTTAACCCGAACACCGCCTGTGCGCCGAACAAGGGAAGCAACAGACCGCCCAGCGCCGGGCCGATGATCCCGGAAATGTTCATCTGCACCCCGCCCAGCGTCAGCGCTGAAGGCAGCTCTTCTTTGGTGACCAGTTCCGGGATCACCGCCGACCATGCGGGCGCGTAGAAGGCAAACCCCGCACCGATGGCGAACACGCAGATCAGGATCAAGGCCGGGTCCAGCACATGCACCGCCTCGAGCACACCAAGCGCCGCTGCCGCCGCTGACAACCAGACGTTGATCCAAATCAACAACTTCCGCCGGTCGATCATGTCAGCCAAGGCGCCGGCGGGCAGCGTAAAGAAAAAGAACGGCAGCGCAGCCACGGTTGACATGGCTGAAATCAGAAAGCTGGAACTGGTGATCGTATTCATGATCCAGGTTGCCGCCGTGTCCTGAGCCGACACGCAGCAACCCGAAATGATGCTGGCTATCCAGAGCCTGCGGTAGACCGGATTGTGCAGTCCCCGCCAAATCGAAGTATCACTCATGCAAGGTTTATCCTATCCGCACGACCCCCCCGAACCGGACTCATGGCGGCTGCGTTCATATTTTCCATAAAAACTATGAAATCCGGCCGGAAGGTGCCCTTAAACTTCCTTGTCTCTGCCAGTGTGCAACCGTGAAGAAGCTTGACTTGCACCCCGATTCCCCGTGCGGTTGAACTTTCCCCCTCATCGGTTTTTAAGCCGATCCGTCCGTCCCCATGTTGCGCAAACGTTCTCCAAAAATCATCCTCGAAGGTACCCGGCTCACCGGCAAAACCGACCTGGCCTTCGCATTGAACGAACACCCCCGGATCATGGGTGCCCGCAAGTACCGCTACCATTCGCCGATCATCTCCGCAGAATGGAACGGCCTGACCCGCGATCCCTGGGGTGCAAGCCTGATCAATTTTGAGCCTGAGTACGAAGGCATCGTCATGGAAACGTACCGGACGTGGGCCCGGCTCTTTGAACTCTATGCTTATTACTCGTGGATCGTGGACCGTTTCCATATCTCGACTCAGACCTCCCGTTGGATCTATGCCGGGCACCGGTATGACTTTACCTGGCTGGAAACGCGTTTGGTCCGCCTGGGATTCCGGTTGATTTTTTGCTGGCGCGAACCCGGGTCCTTTGAACTCGCGCGAAAACGGCGCCTCCAGGTTTCCAGTAACCCGGCCCAATACGATAACCTGGCCCTCTTCGTGCGAGAACAAGAGGTCATCCAGGAATACATCGACCAATCGCTGCTGCCGAAGCTGGTGGTGAATCTCACCGACAATAATCTCTCCCGCGCGGCTGACGAAATCGCCGATTGGATGGAGGCAACCGGCGGCCTCACCGCACCCGACTAGGTCACACGGCGGGCACAGCGGGTTTGGCGGGCACAGCGAGGAGGGCGGGCACAACGACTGAGTTCACACGGCGAACACGGCGAACCACGGCGACCACAGCGGGAAGAGGGGGGAAAGAGTTTGGAGTTCGGAGGCGTCGTAGAACCGGGTCCGATCTCCCGCGAGGGTCACGTTCACATGGTGGGAAGACCGAATCATCCGCAGAACACGCAGAAGAACGCAGAAAAAGATCCACGAAACCGGAGCTTGACACCGGCAGCTCGCCCCCATGCTGCCGCTCCGAACTCCGAACTCCGAACTCCGAACTC
>JAFBAP010000142.1 GCA_019247695.1 Verrucomicrobiota bacterium
CCCGTTACCCGTTACCCGTTACCCGTTACCCGTTACCCGTTACCCGTTACCCGTTACCCGTTACCCGTTACCCGTTACCCGTTACCCGTTACCCGTTTTGTGGCATTTTTCCGCTTGTCGCATTTGTTGCATTCTCTCCGGTGCCATTTGTGGCATCATATCCGGTATGAGCAATTCGCTGATGGCCGGGTTGCGCCGGTCACTCCCCCCGGATCAGCTCATTTCTGAGCCTGAAGACCTGTACACGTACAGTTATGATGGGACGCCCATTCTCAAGACGCTGCCGGAAGGCGTGGTTTTTGCCAGGACGGTCGAAGAAGTCGCGTCCGTGCTCAAGCTGGCCACGGAAACCCGGACCCCGATCGTCACGCGCGGTTCGGGCACCGGCTTAAGCGGGGGCAGCATCCCGGTTCCGGGCAGCGTGGTGCTGTGCCTCAGCCGGATGAACCGCATCCTCGAACTTGATGGCGATAACCTGACGCTGCTGGTCGAACCCGGCGTGATCAATCAGGATGCCGGGCTGAAAGCCGAGGGCGTCGGCCTGTTCTACCCGCCCGACCCCGGCTCGATGAAGGTTTCAACCATCGGAGGCAACGTCTCTGAGAACTCGGGGGGGTTGCGCGGCCTCAAATACGGCGTCACGCGCGACTACGTGATGGGTTTGGAGGTGGTGTTGCCCACCGGCGAGGTCTTCTTCACCGGCAACAAGTGCGTTAAGGACGTGGCCGGCTACTCGCTAAAAGACGTTTTCATCGGGTCGGAGGGTACGCTCGGCGTCATCACAAAGATCCTGTTGAAACTTATTCCCAAACCGGCGGCGCGAAAGACGTTGCTCGCCGTCTACGACCGGATGGATGAAGCCGCTGCAACCGTCTCAGCCATCATTGCAGCGCGGATTATCCCGTGCACGATGGAGTTTCTGGACCGGACGACGATCCGCTGCATTGAAGACTTTGCGCACGTGGGTCTGCCGACCGACGCGGAAGCCATCCTGCTCCTGGAATCGGATGGGCACCCGGCGGCCGTGGAGGACGAGGCACGGCAAATGGAGGCAATCGCACGGGCGAAGGGTGCACGCTCAGTGGCGCTGGCAAAAGACGTTGACGAAGCCACCCGGCTCATGACCGCACGCCGGATGGCGATCCCGGCAATGGCGCGGGTTGCCCCGACGACGATCCTCGAAGATGCGACCGTACCCAGATCAAGACTGGCCGAGATGGTGCGCTTCGTGCAGCACACCGCGCAAAAGTACCGTCTGACGGTCGGCACCTTTGGCCATTTCGGCGACGGCAACCTCCACCCCACCTTCCTGGCGAACGAACGCGATCCGGACGAGATCCACCGGGTCCATGAGGCGGTTCGCGAGATTTTTGCCTACGCGATCGAACTCGGCGGCACGATCAGCGGCGAACACGGCATCGGCCTGACGAAGAAATCGTTCCTGCCCGGCGCGATCGGCGAACTTAACGTGCGCATTTTACAATCCCTGAAGCGCGCGTTCGATCCTCAGGGGATCCTGAATCCCGGAAAAATTTTCCTCGACTGATCCGGCAACGATCGCCGGCGGCATTCCTGACCCAACGCTCTCCCCTTGCTGAACCGATATGCAACCTGCCGCGCCCCTTCTCCTGCACCGGCACGATTCCCTCAAGACCCTGGACTACTCCGTCCTGCAACAATGCATGCACTGCGGGTTCTGCCTGCCCACCTGCCCGACGTACGTCGCCACCGGGCTGGAGCGCAACAGCCCCCGCGGGCGGATCGCACTGATGCGTGGGATCGCCGACGGCGCGCTGCCCTTATCAAAAGGGTTCGGTAAGGAAATGTATTTCTGTCTGGGCTGCCTGGCCTGCATGACCGCCTGCCCTGCCGGGGTTGATTACGCCCAACTGTTCGAGGCTGCCCGGGCCGATATCGAACGAACCGGGGTCCTGCGGCGGCCGGGCCGCGATTGGACGCGGCGGTTGCTCCTGGGCGAACTTTTTACCCGGCCGCGCCTGCTGCGGTTGGCCGGTCGAGCCCTCTGGGCCTACCAGGCGCTGGGACTCCAGGGTCTGGTGCGCGCGATCCTGCACCTTACGCGGGTCGTACCCGAGTCGTGGCGCCGGCTCGAACTGCAAACCCCTAAAGTGCAGCCGCGGTTTTCGCATGAACTCATCCCGCCGATCCTGAAACCGGCGGGCCGCCCCCGGTTCCGGGTCGGCCTCTTGACCGGCTGCGTACAGGACCTGGTTTTTTCAAACATCAATCGGGATACGGCGGAAGTGCTGGCCGCAAATGGCTGTGAGGTTTGGACGCCGCCCGTGCAATTCTGCTGCGGCTCGCTGCACGCTCACAACGGGGAACCCGAGTGGGCCCGGAAGGTCGCGCGCCGCAACCTTGACCTGTTCCCCGTCGCTGAGCTTGACGCGATTATCACGAACGCCGCCGGGTGCGGTTCCCATCTGAAAGCGTACGGCCACCTGCTCAAGGATGATCCGGAATATGCGGAGCGCGCCCAACTCTGGTCACAAAAGGTCAAGGACGCCAGCGAATGGCTGGTGGCGATCGGGTTCCGCCCGCCCGCCCCGGGTGGGCCCTCGCCGACCGGGTCTCGTGAGCGCCTCACCTACCACGAAGCGTGCCACCTGTGCCATGGTCAAAAGATCAGCCGCGAGCCCCGGGAACTTCTTCGGGCACTGCCGAAGGTCGAGATGGTCGAACTGCCCGAGGCCACGTGGTGTTGCGGTTCGGCAGGGATTTACAACATTACGCAGCCCGAGATGTCCAGGCGCTTGCAGGAGCGGAAAGTGGAACAGGTGCTCAAGACCGGGGCTTCCATCGTTGCCCTGGGTAACCCCGGCTGCCACCTGCAACTGGTGAATGGATTGGCCGCACGCGGGATCACGTCCATCAGGGTAGAGCACCCCATGAGCCTTCTGGCGGCTGCGTACCGGGCCGAGGCTGCCAAACCGGCTTCCATGCCATGACGGAGGCACCGGCAGGCGGGAACCGCGGGGTTCAGGCCGGTTCCTGACCCGCACGCCCGGCCAAGTTCACAATGTTTCGTTATGAACGCGATGCGAAATTTACCAATCGGTGCGGAGGTTCAACCCGGCCGCGGCGTTCAGTTTCGGACCTGGGCGCCGGCCTCGAACACGGTCAGAGTCCGGGTTGGCAAGGAGATGGCGCTGGGCGAAGGCGCGGTGGAAAAGGAGTTGAAGCCCGAAGGGACGGGTTACTTCTCCGGGGCGGTGGAGCAAGCTCAGGCCGGAGACTTTTATCGTTTCGTGCTCGACTCGGGCAGCTTCCCCGATCCGGCTTCCCGCTTCCAGCCGGCCGGCCCCCACGAAGCTTCCCAGGTGATCGATCCGCACGCTTACCGTTGGCAGGACGGCGCCTGGCCCGGTGTCGGCGACGGCCCGCACGTTCTGTACGAGATGCACATCGGCACGTTCACCCGGCAAGGCACCTGGGCGGCAGCCGCCGAACTGCTGCCGGGCCTGGCCGAACTCGGCATCACAATCCTGGAAGTCATGCCCATCGCCGAGTTTCCGGGCCGCTTCGGCTGGGGCTACGACGGGGTCGACCTCTTTGCCCCCACCCGGCTGTACGGCTCGCCCGACGAAGCCCGCGCCTTCGTGGATCGCGCCCATGGCCAGGGCCTGGCCGTGATCCTCGACGTGGTCTACAACCACCTCGGCCCGGACGGCAATTATCTCACGCAGTTCAGCAAGGATTACTTTACCGACCGCTACAAAACGGAATGGGGCGAACCGTTGAACTTCGACGGGCCCAACGCCAAACCCGTCCGCGACTATTTTTTGGCCAACGCGGCTTACTGGATCCGGGAGTTTCACTTTGACGGCTTTCGCTTCGACGCAACCCAGCAGATCTTTGACGCCTCGCCCAGGCACATCCTGGCCGAGGTAAGCCAGGCGGCGCGCGAGGCCGCCGGGTCACGGCGGGTGTACCTGGCGGCAGAAAACGAGCCGCAGGATGTGCGGACGATTCAAAGCCCGGCCAAAGGCGGCTTTGGGATGGATGTGGTCTGGAACGACGACTTCCATCATTCCGCGATCGTGGCGTTGACGGGCAAACGGGAGGCGTACTACACCGATTACCAGGGCTTGGCTCAGGAGTTTGTCTCCGCGGTCAGGTTCGGGTTCCTCTACCAGGGCCAGTATTATCACTGGCAGCAGAAGGATCGCGGCACGCCGGCATTCGGTGTGCCGCCGCACATGTTCGTGAACTTTTTACAGAACCACGATCAGGTGGCCAACTCCCTGGGCGGCCATCGGATCCATACGCTGGCGGCGCCGGGAGCGGTGCGTGCCGCGACCGCGTTGCTTCTGCTGGGGCCCTGGACGCCGATGCTCTTCCAGGGCCAGGAGTTCGCCGCTTCCACTCCGTTTCTGTACTTTGCCGACCACGTCGACTGGCTGGCCGAGAAAGTCGCGGCGGGCCGGACGGAGTTCCTCAAGCAATTTGCCAGCCTTTCCTCGCCCGAAATTGCCGAGCGGCTGCCCTCGCCCGAATCGGAAGCGACGTTCGAGCGTTGCCGGCTCCGCAATGACGAACGGCTGGAAGGCATCCACGGCCAGGTTTTCGAACTGCACCGTGACCTGATCCGGCTCCGCAAGAGCGACCCGGTTCTCGCCGGGCCGTCCCGGCAGGGACTGGACGCCCAAACCTTGAATCAGCGGGCGTTCCTCGTGCGCTATTTTGGAGAAGTCCCGGGCGACGACCGGCTGCTCATTTTTAACTTTGATCATGACGTTGAGGTGCGTCCGGCGCCGTTCCCTTTGCTGGCGCCGCCGCGCGGTCGGTGCTGGAAGGTTCTCTGGACGAGCGAGCACCCGGCCTACGGTGGTCAGGGCCTGCCCTTATGCGAGACCACCGGTCCGGTGAACTTGCCCGGGTTTTCAGCCATTTTGCTCAGCACTGAGCCCCGCCAGACGTGCGCCGGTTAGTTCCGGTGCTTCGACGGGAGCGGACCGGATCGAAAGGTGAACCCGGCTCGTCACGGACTGGCTCCCGTTCAACCCGGGCAGGTCCGATACAGCCGCGCTTACCCGCAATCGCGAATCCGAGGAGACGCCCGCGGCACTCCCAGTACCGGTGCCGCCGTCCAGGTTATGAGTGAACCAGACAAGAGCGACCCACGCAAGAGTGACCCGGATAAGACGGATCCACACGGGAGCGATCCCGGCAAAAAGACGCTCGGCGACACGTTGCGGGAAGTCTTGTCAATGCAACCCCCTTCCTACCCGACGCAGGACGAGCCGAAGCACGAAGAGAAGGAGCAGATGACCGAGCCGGCCGATGAGTTCAGGGATCTCGAGTCCAACAAGGCAAGAACGACGACCCCGGAGCCGGACGTCGGACCCCGCACGTGAAGCAAGGCCGGTAAGGCCGTCCCGGTTCCCGGCCCGCAAACGCCTATTTCTGACGATCCCCTTCGCCCAGTTACTTATGTCCAGTATCCCAGACGAAACCCATTCTTCCGACGACGCGATCGACTCTCCTCATACCACCGAAGAGAAAGTAGACGAGGCGGTTGAGGAAAGTTTTCCTGCGAGCGATCCGCCAGCGTGGCCGTCTCGCTCCCGTGAGGAATCGGATTCGGACGTCAAGCCGTGAGCTCGATTTGGTACCCCCTCGTTTTGATGGCGGCCAGTTGATTTAAATGTGATCAGGGGAATGACGCCGAAATGGGAGGCGCCAAAACTGGGAGTCCGTTGGACGATCGGGGACGCCAGTAGTGCAGGACGGCAGGCCCTCCGCCTGAGCATTCTCGGCGCGTGGGGCATCTTCGGGTCCGACGCAGCGTACGTTGTCTGCGTAAACAGCTGCGACGTGGAAACGATGCGGCGCTCGCTCGGAGAACTTCCGGATGAGGTTGCCTGGATCCAGGTCGCCGGGATGAATCCGCGTTTTCTTCCGTTCTGTGACAAGAGCCTGAGTGAAGGTACTTCGTGGAAGTTTTCACCGGTTCGATGTTTTCCCGACCGGTATGAACTCGCGCTGGATAACGATTGCATTCTCTGGCGCTGCCCGCCGGCCGTGCGCGCATGGCTGGCGCGGCCCGCAGAGGTTTTGCTGGCTGCAGACGTAATCCCGGCCAATGGCGTCTTCCATGACCTGACTGGGCCGGTGGCCCTGAATTCCGGCATCCGGAGGTTCCCGGCCCGTTTTGATTACGAAGGCCAGCTCATTGACATGCTCCGGACCAGCGGGCGCATCCTGCGGCGCGAACTCGACGAACAGGGTTTACAAATCGCCACCCTGACCAGGTCCGGGCATTGCCACACCGTTCCGCTCGACGAAGTAACCATCTGTTCGCCATTTCCGCCCCACGTTTCTCACCTCGGCAGTTGCGGGGCCCATTTCGTGGGTTTAAACGTGCGGCATTTGCCGTGGGAATTCCACGGGCGGCCGGCCCTCGAGTGCCGGCTTGAACATTGGCAGACGCTCCTTCCGGAAGTGGAACGGCGCGTCGCCGAAGCCGTTCAGGCGATGGAGGCCGGTTCCACCATGGTTCCCTTGAATTTGGCAGGCGCTTCGCTGACCCCGAAGTTGGTCGCGTGAAGCGCCGCGATGCGTTCCATCTCGCCGGACGTCAGTGGCGGACCATCAGGTGCGGCCGCGAATTCGGCCAACTGCAGGGCATTGTAAATGTTAGGCAGAGTTGATGCCACCCGATCGTCTTGCAGCAGCCACTGAAGCGCCGCCTGACCGAGCGTCCGGCCGTCCCGTTCGAGGAAACGCAACTGCTCCACCTTTTTGACGCCGTCAAGCAGCCAGCTCCGCGGGCGATGGTTGCGGTGATCATTCGGCGGAAAGACGGTTTCCGCGGTGTAATGGCCTTCCAGCAAGCCCGAAGAGTGGGTAACCCGGATCAGGAACATGGTGTCCCGGCCGGCTTCACGGGCGGCTGCCTGGATGGACGCGCCCGGATGCTGCTCCAACACGTTGTAGATGTGTTGCACGCTCGCCGGGTTGCGCAGTTTGACGCAGTTGACCCCTTCATAGAGCCAGCCGATCGCAGGCCCAAGCGCAATGCCGTACGCACGCACCCGTCCGCTTTGTTTGAGGCGCTCCAGGGTTTCCCACACCGCATCGTCGTGCACCTGCTCCATCCGGATGTTATGAAGCTGCAGGAGGTCAATCCGGTCTGTCCCGAGCCGCCGGAGGGCGGCTTCGGTCGCGCGCTCGATCGCTGCCGGGGAAAAATCCTGCGGGATTTCGCGCTGGCCGCGCCGTTCGCTGCCGTGATGAACAAAGTCGTAGCCGACTTTCGTCGCCAACACCACCTGATCGCGCCGGTCGCCGAACGCTTTCGCCAGGAGCTCTTCGCTGTAGCCGTTGCCGTAAGTGTCAGCGGCGTCATACAGGGTAATGCCCAGGTCGAACGCCTTGTGCAACAGCGATAGCGCCTCGGCTTCGGTAAATTGTCCCCACCAACCGGTTGAAACGGTCCAGAGGCCAAAACCGACTTCGCTGACCTCAAGATCCGTGTTGCGATAACGACGATATTTCATGCCTTGGGCTCCATTATGGGCCGGTTGGATTCCCCCTGCAACCGTCATACGGTCACACGGCGGGCACAGCGACCGGGCGGGCACGACGTAAGAGTTCACACGGCGAACACGGCGAGCCACGGCGACCACGGCGGAAAGTCTAAATCATCCGCAGAGCACGCAGAAGCACGCAGAAAAGAGAATACATCCACAGATTACACAGATTGACACAGATTAAGAAACCCTGGGCAACTGTGAGCTTGACACTCGCACCCACCCTCCATGCTGCCGCTCCGAACTCCGAACTCCGAACTCCGAACTCCGAACTCCGAACTCCGAACTCCGAACTCC